>JAQCHG010000458.1 GCA_027619675.1 Cyanobacteriota bacterium | reverse complement strand
CCCGCCGTTGGCCGCTCCACCGTGGTGCTGGAAGGGAGCCTGAGCGACGCTGAGGGCAATCCCCTTAGCTATGACGTGGTGGTGACCCTGACCACCACCGCTGGGGAGTTTTTAGAGACAGACTACGATCGCGATCGCAGCGGCTTCCAAGTCCTGGCTCGACGGGGGCAGTTTCAAGTCACCCTGCGGGCCGGACTGACCGCCCAAGCGGTTGAAGTGCGGGCCTGGGCCGACGGCAATGCCGCCCGCGATCAGGAACCCACCCTGACGGCGGATCCGCCCCCGGATGTCGAAGCCACCACCGAGGTCACCTTCACCACCCACCTGCGGCCCTCCCTGGTGTCTGGTTATGTGGACTTTCGGATTGGGGCCGGGGGCACTGACTTTTGGGGCAGCTTCCGGGAATTCCTCGACCCAGCCCTGATTGGCCGCACGGAATGGGATTTGGACGCGGGGCTGTTTGCCACTGGCACCTTCGGGCAATGGCAGTTCACCGGAGCCTTGAATACCGAGCGGGCCTTAAACCAAACCTGCGACGGCAACCGCCTGTTCCGGGACACCCAATTTTGTGAGCAGCGCTATCCCGTTTACGGCGATAGCTCCCGCTCCGACTACCTCACCCCCTCCATCGACAACTTCTACCTGCGGTTCCAGCGGGATTCTGAGGTGCCGGGGGCAGAGCCCGACTACTTTATGTGGGGGGACTACAACACCCCCGAGTTCGCCCGCCCCTCCCAACAGTTCACCGCCATCACCCGGCAACTGCACGGTTTCAAAGGCAACTACACCTTTGGCAACTTTCAGGTGACGGCGATGTACGCCAACAACCTGCGGCCCTTCCAGCGGGATACCCTCGTCCCCGATGGCACCAGTGGCTACTACTTCCTGTCCCGCCGAGCCATTCTCCCCGGCAGTGAAGATATTTTTGTGGAGGTGGAGGAACTCAACCGCCCCGGCACCGTGATTTCACGGGAGCCCCTGGCACGGGGGGCCGACTACGAAATTGACTACGATCGCGGCACCCTCCTCTTCCGTCAGCCGATGTTGGCCACGGAACCGAACCCCTTTGGCACCACCCTGGTGCGGCGCATCGTCGCCACCTACCAGGTGGATGGGGTGGGGGTTGGCGGTAACCTCTACGCCGCCCGCCTGCAATACAACCTGGAAGCGGGCACCGACACCGCCGGATGGGCCGGATTCAGTGTGCTGCTGGAGGACCAAGGCGTTCAACAATTTCGCCTAGCGGGGGTTGATGCCCAAATTCCCCTGGGGGAAAACGGTCGCCTCACCGCTGAACTGGCCACCTCTTCGTTGAATTTAGCGGGACAGACCGCCTCGGGGGCCGCCTATCGTTTTGAAGCCCTGGGCACGATTTTGCCGGGGATTGTGGGCAGTGCCTACCTCAGTAGCGCCTCCAGCGGCTTTAGCAACACCGCCACCACCAGCTTCCGACCGGGCCAAACCCGCTACGGCGGCAGCCTCACCGCCAACTTCAGTCCCAGCACTCGGGTAACGGTGCAGTTCGATCGCGAAGAAAACGTCGGCGTGGCTCCCCGCGTCAGCACCACCGCCGCCGATCTGCTGATTCCAGGGCAGTACGCCACCCCCGGTAGCGCTGTGGACAACACCCTGACAACCTTCCAAGTCGGGGTGCAGCAGCGGTTTGGGGATGCCACGGTGGGTCTGGAGTTTGTCAATCGCAGTCGCCGCGATCGCATCCTCGGCATTAACACCAGTGCCCAGCAATTGGTGCCCAGCCTGCGGGTGCCCCTAGCGCCAGCATTGGAATTTCTAGCCCAGAGCGAACTCAACTTTGGCTCCGAGGTGGATCCCCTCTACCCCACCCGCACTAGCCTGGGGCTGGAATGGGATGTGGAACCGGGGGTGAGCGTCCGCCTCACCCAGCAGTTTGTCTCCGGCGGTCAGCAACCGCAATCCATCACCAGCCTCGACACCATCGCCGACTATGCCCTGGGGGACAACACCTCCCTCACCAGCCGCTATTCCCTCATCGGCGGCTACGGTGGGCTCATTGGCCAATCGGCCCTGGGGCTCAACCACCGCATTGTGCTGGCACCGGGCCTGCGGGTGAACCTGGGCTTTGAGCGCATCATCAACGATGCCTTCACCACCACCGGGGCGGGGCAGCAGTTTGCCCAACCTTATGCCGTGGGGAATCTAGGGACTTCGGCCCTGGGGCTGCAATCGGGCACCACCTATTCCGTCGGCTTGGAATACACCGACAACCCCAACTTCCAGGCCAGTACCCGCCTGGAACACCGAGATTCCTTAGCGGGGGACAACACGGTGTTTACGGCGGCGGCGGCGGGGCGCATTACCCCCGCCCTCACCACCCTATTCCGGTACCAGCAGGCCAACTATGCCAACCAAACCATTACCGGGCGCTTGGGCAACTCCAGCAGCTTGAAATTGGGGCTGGCCTACCGCAACCCCAGCAACGACACCTTCAACGGGTTGCTGAGCTATGAGTATCGCCGCAATCCATCCACCACCCCCACCTCTCTACTGATCGACAGTGCCATTGGCTCCACCGATCACACCTTCGCCTTTGAAGGCATCTACGCCCCCAGTTGGCAGTGGGAGTTTTATACGAAATACGCCTTCCGGGTTAACAATGCCACCCTGGCGGACGATTTCAGCTACAGCAGCACGATCCAACTGGCCCAGTTTCGCACCACCTACCGCTTTGCCTATCGCTGGGATGTATTGGGGGAAGTGCGCTGGATTACCCAGCCCTCCGCCAGCTACAGCGAAATGGGGCTGGCGTTGGAACTGGGCTATTACCTGACGCCGGATTTGCGCTTGGGGCTGGGCTATAGCTTCGGCAGCGTCAGTAGCGATGGCTTTGGTGGCAGTGGCTATCGCTCTGCCGGGGGGCTATACCTCGGGGTGCAAATTAAGGTGAATGAACTGCTGGATGGGTTTGGGCTGCAAACGGTGGCCCCCGGTCAGCAGTCAGAGTCCTATGTGGATCCCCTGGACCCAGACGCAGACTTCCCCTCCCCGAACCTGGATTTCCCCCAGCCCGTGCCGCCCCCAGCCCCGTCGGCCCCCGTAGAGTCGCCGCCCGTGGAGCCGCCGCCTGCCCCAGAGGCCCCGGAGGTACCGGCCCCGGAACCAACGCCCCCACCCCCAGGCGAGTTGACGGAA
>JAQCHG010000457.1 GCA_027619675.1 Cyanobacteriota bacterium | reverse complement strand
GTTGGTTTTGCGGGCCAGATCTAGGGCATAAACCCCATCAGCGGGGTTACCAATGGCGATGGACTTAGCAATGGTGCTGGGCTTCACGGGGGTGATAAAGTCCCGCCCTTCCTTAAAAGCTTGGGCAATGGGGGAGCAGCCTTCCGCCTGGGCACCGCTGAACCGCACCGCTTTGTCATCCACCAAGCCAACCTTGATGAACTCTTGGAAGCCCTTATGGATTTTGGTGAACAGGGAGCCGGAGGCCAGAGGAGCCACCACATGATCCGGCAGTTGCCAGCCCAATTGTTCCGCCACCTCAAAGCCCAGGGTCTTGGACCCTTCGGAATAGTAGGGGCGCAGGTTAATATTCACAAACCCCCAACCATGGGTGTTGGCCACTTCCGAACAGAGGCGGTTGACCTGGTCATAATTGCCCTTCACCGCCATCACCGTGGGGGCATAGATCAAGGTACCCATCACCTTGCCCGCTTCCAAGTCAGAGGGGATGAACACGCAGCAGTCCAGACCCGCATGGGCGGCGATCGCCGCCGTAGAATTAGCCAAATTCCCGGTGCTGGCGCAGGAGACCGTAGAGAACCCCAGTTCCCGTGCCCGGCTCAAGGCAATGGACACCACCCGATCCTTAAAGCTCAAGGTGGGCATGTTGACCGCATCGTTTTTGATGTAGAGGGACTTTAGCCCCAGGCGGCGGGCCAGCCGATTGGTCTTCAGCAGCGGCGTCATGCCTGTGCCCACATCAATGGGGTGATCCGACTCGACCGGCAAAAAGGCTTTGTAGCGCCAAATGGATTTGGGACCCGCCGCAATGCTAGCCCGCGTCACCTGACGGCGGATGGCGTCGTAATCATAGGCCACCTCTAGGGGGCCAAAGCAGACATCCTCACACACATGCTTTGCACCAAGGTCGTAGGTTTCCCCACATTCCTTACAGCGCAGGTGGGTAAAGGTTTTTTGACTACCCACAGTCGAGGGGGTTGTGATCGGGTCAATAGCCTGGGTCATGGGTCTGGGTGGTGAACTGCAAAGGCAATAGAAAAGGCGTTTTCCATTGCTGCTGGGGATAGTAGCACGGGGTGCAAAACCCCGTCAAACAATCCCGACTATTTTTATCGGGATTAGGTTTGCCGCCTTTCAGCCTTCGCCTAGCGGGGGCGGCGACTCCCTCACGATGCTGGTCACTGCCCATGGAGCGGGGCTTGGGGATAGTTCAGAGATTCACGGTGGGCCGCTGGGCGAATTTGCTGGGACCGATAAAAAATACAAAAAAATGGCAAAACCATCGCTCTTTCTGAGGGCTTTGCCATAGATTAGGTATCTACGAATACAAAAAACCCCTGCGGAGTCGCGTTAATTGGTCTATGCCAGTTTCCATAGGGATTTAAGGCAGTTTGGTTCAGGGTTGGCTTGTGGTTACAACCAAGGTCCTAAGGCCGTGGTGATGCCCCAGGATCACCCAGCGTGCGGTTAGCACACACGTGTGGATGAATGGTGGTGATGCAGGATAGACCCCTTGCCAACGCATTTCGGCAGCTTGCCAGCGGTTCCTTTCCCCCTGTGGTTGAAACCTATGAACGGGGCAAGACGATTTTCTTTCCGGGGGACCCAGCGGAGCGCGTTTATTTTTTGTTGAAGGGCGCGGTCAAGTTATCGCGGGTCTATGAGGCAGGCGAGGAAATCACCGTTGCCCTCTTGAGGGAAAACAGTGTTTTTGGGGTGCTCTCTTTGATTACTGGGCACCGCTCCGATCGCTTCTACCACGCCGTGGCCTTTACTCCGGTGGAACTGCTCTCCATGCCCATTGACCAAGTAGAGCAGGCATTGGAGGAAAACCCCAACCTGTCCATGGTGATGTTGCAGGGGTTGTCCTCCCGGATTTTGCAAACGGAAATGATGATCGAGACCTTGGCCCACCGGGATATGGGCTCTCGGTTGGTCAGCTTCCTGCTGATTCTCTGCCGCGACTTTGGCGTGCCCAGCCCCGATGGCATCACCATTGACCTCAAACTCTCCCACCAGGCGATCGCTGAAGCCATTGGCTCCACCCGCGTCACCGTCACCCGTCTGCTGGGGGATCTGCGTCAAGAAGGCATGATCTCCATCCACAAGAAAAAGATCACCGTCCATGACCCCGTCAACCTAAGCCAGCAATTCACCTAAATCCTGGGCGGTGTACAGCTACCAACCATTTCCTGATGCAGGGAAGGGGGAGCAGGGGAGCTAGGGAGGCGGTGACTTTCGCCAGAGCGGACTAGCCACCAAGGCTTTCACCAGTCTTCAGGACGCTCCCTAGTGGATCACTTGTCATGCCCATGGCCATTACTTTTCGCCTCAAACCACTGTGGCTAAGGCTTCAGGAGCGTGCCGGGAATGGCGATGTTCGAGCCAAATGGCCCACTAGCGATTTGTCAACCCTAAAAGTGTGGCCCAGAAGTCTATCCAGCAAAGCTTCCTGAAACCTCCGAGCCACCAATTGAATGGTGGTAGACCCTTCGGAGCAGTTATCAGCAACTGCCAGAATCCTGTTTGAGTTGGGAATCCCTAAGGAGGGGTTACCATTCTCGCAACCCTAACCCACCAATGGGAAAGGATTGCAGTAGAGTGGGGCAGAACCATAGGTAGGGCATGACCACGGGCTACGTTCTCATTTTGGCAGTGCTGATCTTGGGGGGCATGATTGCCACCCTGGGCGATCGCATTGGTATGAAAGTGGGCAAAGCCCGACTCAGCCTGTTTAACCTCCGTCCCCGTCAAACCGCTACCGTCGTCAGTGTGCTGACCGGCAGTTTGATCTCCGCATCCACCCTAGGCCTACTGTTTGCCGTGAGCCGCCAATTGCGGACGGGGGTGTTTCAACTAGAACAAATCCAGACGGACCTGGCCCAGGCCCAAGCGGATTTGGATGCCGCCACCGACCAGAGAGCCCAAGTGCAGGCCGAACTGGATGATGCCCGTCGCCAGGAATCCCGAGCCCAGAAGCGCCTTCAAGACATTAACGCCGCCCTCCAACTGGCTCTGGAGCGGCAGCAAGAGACCGAAGGCCAACTCCTCGATACCCAAGCTCAACTAGAGCAGCGGCAGCAACTGCTAGAACAATCTAAAGCCCAACTGTTAACCACGCGGGATCAGCTCCAGACGGTCTCCCAAGCAGCCACCCGGCGAGAGGGGGAA
>JAQCHG010000456.1 GCA_027619675.1 Cyanobacteriota bacterium | reverse complement strand
GTCACGGCATCTCCTCCATCGACTTATCCCGAACTGAGGTTGGATTAGTCAAGCGGTGTGCCCCCATCGGTACCCCATTGCCTCGGTGCCCCATTACCAACAATGCCCCGGCGTAATTGGCCCACCCTTTCATGGCTCCTGTCGATAGGGACGGTGGGTGTAGTATTTCGGCCCATCATCGAGGCGAATGTGGAGCCAGTACACCCCTAACCCCGACGTACTGACCCAGAGGGGGCGATCGCCGCGACCAATCAGGTGACGCTGCACCGTCGCCCCCAAGGTCTGCCAAAGGGCATGGACTTGGCTCGACGACCCCGTGCGCAGAAATTGGGCTAGGTGGGGATAGGCCTGCACCGGACCCTGGGGCCGGGGCACCACCAGCAACGCATCGCCCCCCAGGTTGGGAAAGGTGGCGATCGCCCCCGCCTGTCCCCCGGTCAGGTGACGGCCAAAGGGGCTGGGGTCGGGGCTCACGGTCGCCAGGGCCGGAGCCGCCACCGCCACACATTCCCAGGGGTGATCCAGGGTGCGGGGGGTAATGGGGGGCGTTTCCCAAAAGAAGGCGGCAAAGGGCAGGCTGGCCAGGGCCTGGGTCAACACGTGGCGAAAGGCGGGGTCATGCTGCCAGAGGGCGATCGCCTGCTGCCAGGTCACCACCAGCAACCGACCGGGGGCAGGCACTTGATAAATCCGCAGTCGCTGGGTGCCATCCCCCAGGCGATCGCCCTGGACCTGAAAACGCTCTGACACAGCGGGGATCGGATCCGGGGCCATGGCTAGGGGGTGCGACTTTTTAGCACAGATAACAGGGTTTGAAAGCTCTGGGGCAACGGGGCGATCGCGCAAATCGTTTCCCCCGTTGCGGGATGGCGCAGGGTGAGACGGGCGGCATGGAGGGCCTGCCCCGGCAGCTTAACACCGGGTGATTTGCCCGAGCCATAGACCGGATCCCCCACAATCGGGTGGCCCCAGTGTAGACAATGGACCCGAATTTGGTGGGTGCGCCCCGTCTCTAACCGAAACTGCACCAGGGTGTAGTTCCCTAACCGGGCCTGCACCTGCCAATGGGTCACCGCCGTGCGTCCCCCCTTGGTCAGGGGTACCAGTGCTTGCCGCTTACGATCCTGGGGGTGACGTCCCAGGGGGGCATCAATTGTTCCCCTATTGGCCGTAGGGGCACCGTACACCACCCCTAGATATTCCCGGCGAGCAGTCTTAGCCTTCATCTGGGCTTGCAAATCCCGGTGGGCCAAATCCGTCTTGGCCACCACGATCGCCCCAGTGGTGTCCTTATCTAAACGGTGGACAATGCCGGGGCGCTGCACCCCCCCAATGCCCGATAGGGTATCGCCACAATAGGCCAGCAGGGCATTGACCAACGTTCCCTGCATATTGCCGGGGGCCGGATGCACCACCATCCCCGCCGCCTTGTTCACAATTATTAAATGCTCATCCTCATAGAGAACCTCCAGGGGGATCGCCTCCGGCAGGATCTCTAATGGCTTCGTCTCCGGCAGGGTAACGGCAATGGCGTCCCCCGGCTGCACCATGCGCTTTTTGTCGGTGCAGCAGTGACCATTGAGGGTGACATATTCCCAGTCGATCAGCTTTTGCACCCGACTGCGGGACAGATCCGGCAGGTGAACCGTTAACCAACGGTCCAGTCGCTCCGGTTCATCGTTAACGTGAAACGAGACGGTCTGATCTGAAATGGCGATCGCCCCAATGCAGCCTGCGGCTAATTTACCAGATTCACCTGGGCATGCTGAGGACATCTTCCCTGCACCCATGCCGTCGTTACTAACCTTTCTAGTCGGATGATGCCCCCAGGGGGCGATCGCCACCGTTAAGATTCCACTAGAAAGGCCACAAACGTCCTACCGTCGTTGCTGAAGCAAGGTCTTGTTCCATGAGGGAACATTCCCCGGATTCCCCCGCTGACGAAGCCCCCTCAGAGGCTCTGGTGGGGAATCCTTCCCCCCTAGAAAGTCCAGATATTTCCAGCTATCAGAACTTCGGGGATGCGGCTAAGGCCGTCCTCAAATTTCTGCAAGATAGCCTAGGCTTTGACCTGTGGATGGTGACCCGCACCGTCGAAGATAACTGGATCATTTTAGAAACCGAGACCCGAGGCAGCGAATACACCATTCAAGCTGGCGATGTTTTCCGGTGGAGTGCCTCCTTCTGCGCCAGGATGGTAGCGGGTCAAGGCCCTTGCATTGCCCCCGATTCCGAAGCGGTGCCCGTTTACCAAGAGGCCCCCATTGCTCAGCAGCTCACCATCGGAGCCTATGTGGGCGTGCCCCTACGCTATAAAGACGGCAAGCTCTTTGGCACCCTTTGCGCCATCCACCCTGAGCCCATGTCTGCACAACTGTTGCTGTATCAAGAGCCCCTGCTCAAACTGTTGGCTCGGCTCCTCTGTAGCTTACTGGACATGGAGTTAAACAATGTTCACCAAATTCGTCGGGCCGAGCGGGCCGAAGTAGAAGCCATGACCGATGGCCTCACCACCCTGTATAACCGCCGGGGCTGGAACCAGTTGCTTAACGCTGAAGAAGAACGCTGCCGCCAGTATGGTTACTCCGCCTGTATTGTGGCCCTTGATCTAGATAACCTGAAGCAGATTAACGACACCCATGGCCATGCCGCTGGGGATACCCTGCTGCAAAAAACCGCCCACGTGCTCAAACAGGCCACCCGCGACAAGGACGTGGTAGCCCGCTTGGGGGGCGACGAGTTTGCCGTCCTTGGGGTAGAAATTGACCCCACCGCCGCCCACGCCCTCTCCCTACGGCTTCAGGCCGCCTTAGAAGCGGCCCAAATATCCGCTTCCTTGGGGTTGGCACTGCGGCCCCCCAACAGCAGTCTGCATCAAGCCTGGGAGGCGGCAGATCAGGCCATGTATACCCACAAGCAACACCGGAAACAAAACCCACCCTGCGGATGAGAAATGGTGGAGCGGCGATCCCAGCCCCCATACAAGGCTCAAATAAAAAAGGCTGTGGACTTCGGTCCACAGCCTTTTTTCTAGAAGCCCATGATGAGATTTGAACTCATGACCTCACCCTTACCAAGGGTGTGCTCTACCCCTGAGCTACATGGGCAACTATTCGTGGTGGGCCGGGCTGGATTCGAACCAGCGTAGGCGTAGCCAGCGGATTTACAGTCCGCC
>JAQCHG010000455.1 GCA_027619675.1 Cyanobacteriota bacterium | reverse complement strand
GTCAGCGTCTAGCCCACGAGGCCGCACGCCACACCAAAGCCCGCAAGGCCACCCTTCTCGATAAGTTTGTGGAGGGCGTCATCTATCTGGTGGGGGCGCTGGAAATTTTGCTAACCCTACGGTTTATGCTGCGCCTCACCGCCGCTAATCCCGAGAATACCTTCGCGGCCATTATCTACAGCCTTTCCCGGCCTTTCGTGAAGCCCTTTTCTACCCTGTTTATCAGCCCTACCTTCAACGGCAGTCAAAATATTTTTGATATCAACGTTTTGGTGGCCATGGCTGCCTACCTGGCGTTGCTGGCGCTGTTCTTAGGGTTTTTGCGGATTATTTTCGATAACCGCCAATAACCTGGGCTTTACGCAGCAGCAATGTCGTCATTCATTGGGATTTTTACTAAGACAGGTGAATTTTGGTATCGAGGCCAGGATCACCATTAAAACAGGGTTAACCTATGGATAAGCGACCGAATCTCCATTGGGTAGAGGAAAAGAACCTGTTTTTCTAAGCGCTGTTGGTAGCCTGCCTGGGTGTGGGTTAATGGGCTGGGGTCAAGCACAAGACCACAACAACCTAGATTCGTTCCTCCAAATTCAGGGGACATCGTTACTGGCCATTAACCTGGGGCGTTCATCAGCCCTAGGGGATACAAGACCTTCAGGACGTAGCTTCAGACCTCGGTGCTGCCCTTGGGCGAGGTTCTAACCATTGGTGCAGCCACCCTACAGCGATTTCTCATGCTGAACTCAGGTGGGCTCTGGGGATCCTCGCTAGGATGGTTGCGTTCTTAGCAAATCCTGGTAACCCTTGCCCTAGTTGGGTTTCACCTTGTAGGTTTTGAATTTTGCCTTTTGAATTTTGAATTTCCTAAGCGGTACTGGAGGCGGCTATGGCAATCAACAATCGGATCCCATCCCCCCCCCCTAGCGCTTTGCCCCTAAGGTTGGCTGCCACGGATGTGCAGCCGTGGCAATGTTGGCTACCGCGATCGCAGCCCCCCATTCTGCCCTCCCCCCTCAGCGCTATGGAAGAATTGCTGGGGGATGGTTAGGCATCAGGGAACCCATGGGCGTTAATCGGGGCTTGGCCGGGGGCCGGGGAACGGGGACAGTAGCGGCCATCGGGTTGCAGCTCCCAGGCATTGCGGGTGTCCGCTAACCAGCGCTCTAAGAGATGCTGAATGTGAGCTTTGAGGGTGGGATCGGTGATGGGGGCGAGGACCTCAATGCGCTGATCAAGGCCCCGTGGGGTCCAGTCGGCGCTGCCTAGGT
The DNA here is from genome assembly GCA_027619675.1 of Cyanobacteriota bacterium. Taxonomy (GTDB): domain Bacteria; phylum Cyanobacteriota; class Cyanobacteriia; order Phormidesmidales; family Phormidesmidaceae; genus PCC-6406. The sequence goes on along the minus strand of JAQCHG010000455.1, from coordinate 1,909 downwards.
AGACGAGGGGACGCTCGCCGTTTTGGCAGTAGAGAATGCGGCTGTGTTCCACATAGCGCCCCAGGATGCTGATGACGCGGATGCGATCGCTCAGCCCTGGTACCCCCGGTCGCAAACAGCAGACCCCCCGCACCAGTAAATCCACCTGTACCCCCGCCTGGGACGCCCGGTAGAGGGCGTCAATCATTTCGGGATCCGCCAAGACGTTGAGTTTGGCGATGATGCGGCCTGTGGCCCCGGCCTGCACCTGGCGAATTTCCTGCTGGATCAGGTCCAGCAGCCGCGATCGCAGGGCCACGGGGGCCACCAGCAGATGCTCGTAACTGTGGTGGCGGCAGTAGCCGGTCAGAAAATTGAACAGGTGGCTAAGGTCCTGCCCTAGGGTTTGGTTGCGGCTGAGAAGCCCCAAATCGGCATAGGGCTGGAGGCGGTGGGGCAAGTAGTCCCCCGTGCCGATATAGGCATAGCGACGGATGGCAGCGGCCTCCCGCCGCACGGCAAGGACCACATTGGTGTGGGTTTTTAGCCCCACCACGCCGTAAACCACGTGGGCACCCACCGCCTCTAGGCGACGAGCCCAGTGCAGGTTAGTTTCCTCATCGAGGGGGGCGGTGAGTTCCACCAGCACCACCACCTGTTTGCCTTCTTTCGCCGCCTTCAGTAGCGATCGCACAATGGGGGCATCCCCAGCGGTGCGGTAGAGGGTGAGCTTCAGGGCCAACACCTGGGGGTCCGCAGCGGCCTCCGCCACAAACCGCTCCACCGTGGCCCCAAAGTCGTGGTAGGGCAAATGCACTAATACATCCCGTTGCCCCAGGGCGGCGAACAGGGTGGAGTGGCCGCCCTCTCAACTCCGTGGGCGATTGGAGGGCGGGGGGATGAGGGCAGCGGGGATCTGCGGCGGCGGGGTCGGGAGTTTTAAGTCGGGGCGGGGAAGCTCCACCACCTGGACCAGATCCCCATAGGCTAACCAGCCGGGGACCTGGTAGCAGTCTAGGGGGGTGAGCCCCAACTGCCGTTGCAGGGCGGTTAGCAATGGTGGGGGCAGGGCACCAGCGGTTTCTAACCGCACCGATGCCCCCTGCTGTTGGCGCTGTTGCAGGTTTTCCTGCACCCACTCCATCAGGTTGTCGGTTTCGGGATCGTCCCATTCCAACTGGGCGCTGCGGGTAATGCGCACGGGCACCGCCCAGCGGATGCCATGGTCGGGAAAGAGGCTGCTGAGGTGGGCGGCGATCGCCTGCTCTAGGGGCACCGCCACCCAAACCGCCCCCGGCTGAAAGGGGGCCTGGGCCAGGAAACGGGGCAGACTGCGGGGCACCTTCACCCAGGCGATGTCAGTGCCCCCCGCCTCGGTGGCCAAGCCCACCGCTAGGGTCACGCTGAGGCTAGAGAACTCGGGCCACCCCTGATCGGGCTCCACCACGAGGGCCGTGAGCAGGGGGGCAATGTCTTCTTCAAAACGGTGGTGGACTTGGGCCTGTTGGGGGGGGGTGAGGTCCCGATAGTTGAGCAGGGTCATACCCTGGGCGGCTAAGGCGGGTTGCAGAGCCAGGGTGAAATGGGCGGCCTGACGCTGGAGCAGGGGCCAAAGGGCAGCCCGAAACCGCTGCAATTCGGCCTCGGGGGTAAGACCGTCGGGGCTGGGGGAGGTGCCTCCGGTGGCGATCGCCCGTTTTAAGGCCGCCCCCCGCACCATGAAATATTCGTCTAACTGGGTGCTGACCTGGGCCAAGCGCAGCAGACGGGTGAGCAGGGGCCAGCGATCGTCGGCGGCTTCGTAGAGGAGACGCCGATAGAGGGCCACCCAACCCAATTCCCGATTGAAATAGCGGGCACTGGGGGCGATCGCCGTTATTGCACCCATGGCCATGGTTCCTTCATGCGTTGCCCCCCAGCTGCTGTCCAA
>JAQCHG010000454.1 GCA_027619675.1 Cyanobacteriota bacterium | reverse complement strand
GTCCAATTCATGCCAGCTCGATTGCCCGTCGGCCATAACTCTCCCGGCAACGTAACTTAAACAATCCTGCAACTGGATCCGTGTAATTACTCAGTGGTCCCGTGTTAATACGGAGATTTCACCCTGTCAATGGATTACCAGGACGATGGAGATATGGGTAAAGGTACTGGCGTCACAGGATTGATCCGCTGTCGCGACAGTAGTAGATGAACGGCGGGAATGTAGTAGAGGGCTAGCAGCGTGGCTCCGCACAAACCGCCCGCGATCGCGATCGCCAGGGGTGGCCAGAACCCGGTGGCATCCAGCATTAGGGGGATGAAGCCGATGATGGTGGTGAAGGTGGTGGCCAGAACATGGCGGGTGGCGTGGAGCACGACGGCGATGGTCGCCTCCACCTCCCCGGCCTGGGCACCGGGATCTTCCCGCAGGGCCGCCAGCACCACGATGGAATCGTTGATGGCGAGGCCGATTAGCCCCAGGGTGCCGAGGATGGCGGTGAAGCCAAACAGGGAGCCAAAGATCTTCAGGGCCAGGGCAGCCAAGCCCACCGCCAGTAGGGCGACGGAGCCGATCACAGCGGCGAGGCCAAAGGAGTTAAAGGACAGCACCAGGGTGGCGGTCATCAAAATCCCCAGGATGCCGACGGTGGACAGGAGATTGGCGATCGCGTCCCCCCGCGCATCCGCCTCGCCGCCGTACTCTAGCCGATAGCCCGGTGGCAGGGCAAAGCCGTGATCCGCCAGTTGGGTTTCCAGTTGGGCCAGCACTGTGGCGGGCAGTTCCCCCGCCTGCAAAAAGCCCTGCACCGTGTTTAGCCGCTGCCCATCCCGCCGGGTGATGGTGGCCAGGTCGGGGATCAGGTCCACCTCCGCCAGCGCCCCTAGGGGCAGCGGGGTGCCGCCCTGGCCCACCAGATCCAGGGAGTCCACCTGGGCCAATTCCCCCCGCACAGCGTCGTCTACCCGCACCCGCACTGGCAGGGTTTCGCCCCCCTCCAGCAGAGACCCACCCACGGCTCCGGTTAGGTTGGCATCGAGTTGCTGGGCGATCGCCCGGTTGTCTAACCCCGCCCGGCGGGCCTGCACCTCATCCACCGTCAGGGCCAGTTTTGGCAGCGCCTCGGTCAGGGTGGCGCGGGTGTGGGTAACGGCGGGGATCTGGGCCAATTCCCCCCGCAGTTGATTGCCGATCGCCCGCAGTTGGTCCATGTCCGACCCGTACACCCGCAGTTCAATCGGGGCATCAAAGGGCGGACCCTGCTCCAGTTGTTTCACCAATACTTGGGCCTCGGGGAAGGCGGCATCCAGTTCCGTTTGCAGCGCCTGAAGGGTATCGCGCAAATGCCGCGTATCCCCAAGTTGCACCAGACCCTGGGCGTAGTTGGGGGCGTCCTCCTGGGTACTCGTGACGTTGTAGAAAAAGCTGGGGGCGCTTTTACCCAAGAACCAGTGGATCTCCTCCACCTCGGGATGCTGGCGGATCAGATCCCGCGCTGCTAGAACCGTGACCTGGGTTTGGGCGATCGCCCCCTGGGTCTGCCACTGAAACTCAATCTGAAACTGATCCCGATTCGTCGGCGGAAAGAACTGCTGCTCTAGGGTGGGGAACACCGCAAAGCCGATGACGGGCAGGATTAAACACAGGGCGATCGCCCGCCAGGGTCGATGGAACAGCACCTCTAAACTGCGGCGATAGTGGGCGGTCACGGCGGGAATCGTCAAGCCCTGCCGCCACCATTGGGCCGGAAACGGTAAGGGATCCCAATGGCGCAGGCGACCCGTTAGGGCAGCAATCACCGTTAGGGATAAGAACAAAGAACTGATCAAGGCCAGAATCACCGTCAGGCCAATGGTGCCGATGAATTCTCCGGTGCTGCCGGGGGAGGTGGCAATGGGAATGAAGGCCAGAACGGTGGTGAGGGTGGAGGCCAGCAAGGGCACCAACAGGTGATCCACGGTGGTACTGACGGCGTTAGCAGGGGCCATCCCTTCCCGCAGGCGGGTCTGCACCTCGTCCACCACAATAATGGCGTTGTCGATCAGCAGCCCCAGGGCGATGATGATGCCGGTGACGGACATCTGGTGCAGGGGAATGCCCAACCCACTCATCATGCCAAACACCATCAGGGCCGACAGGGGCAGGGCCGCCCCCACCAGCAGGGCCGACTTCCATCCCAGCATCACTAGGGAAACGGCAATCACCAACAGAGAACCGGAAATCAGGTTGCTAATTACCCCATTCAGCCGCTGCTGCACATAGTGGCTCTGGTCCAAAATCACGTGCAGACTGAGGCCGTCGGAGAGGGTGGCTTCAAACTGGGCAAGGCGATCGCGGGCGGCATTAGCCCAGGTATCCACCCGGTAATCGGTTTCTACGGTGGCGGCAATGACCACGGCGGGGACGCCATTCACCAGGGCCAGGTCCGTGGCCGGGGGGCGGATGCCCTTGCTCACTTGGGCCACATCCCCCAGGCGGGCGGTTTCCCCATTGGCCCCCACCTGCAACGGGATCTGGCGAATGCGGTTGAGGGAATCCAACTCGCTGGCCACCTCTAGCAGAAACTCATCGCGATCGCTGCGCAGTTCCCCAGCGGAAACCTTGGCGTCACTGGCGGCGATCTGCTGGGCCAAGGCGGGGGCCGTGAGGCCCAACCGGGCGAGGCGATCGGCGGCGATGGTGACCTGAATCTCCTCCGTGGGGTTGCCAAACCGCTCCACCCGGTCGGTGCCGGGGAGCGCCCGCAGGTCATCCACCAAGCCATCGGCCAAACGGTTGAGGATGGCGTAGTTGGGCTCACCGGGCAGTTGCCAGGTCAGGCCCACGATCAGGGCACTGGCGGTCGCCCCATCGTCCTGATACTCCGGGTCACTGGCCTCCGGCGGCAGGGCGGGCACCGCGTCGTCGATTTTGCTGCGAATGCGGGACCACACCGGGTCCACATTCCGTACCGTTTCCTTCAGTTCAATGGCAATCACCGAGAGGCCATTGCTAGAGGTGGAGTCGAGGGTGGCGATTTCCTCGATCTCAAACAGCTTTTCCTCCAGGAGTTCCGTCACCAGGGATTCCACCCGCTCGGGGCTGGCCCCCGGCAGGGCAGTCACCACCTGGGCATTGCGCTGGGTGATCAGGGGATCCTCCATGCGGGGCAGGGTGGCGAGCGCCGACAGCCCCCACACCACCACCA
>JAQCHG010000453.1 GCA_027619675.1 Cyanobacteriota bacterium | reverse complement strand
CTTGTCCACCGGAAACCCCGCCACTGGGATTACCTGGTACTTGCGATCGGCCTCTAGCCGCCGTAGTTCGGTGTAGTCTACCCAATGGATGCAGTCTACGGGGCAGGTGTCGATCGCCTCCTGCACCAAGGCTTCGGGGTCGCCGTCTTGGCGAATCGCCCGAGCCCGCCCATATTCTGGCTCGATGTAAAAGGTGTTACGTGCCACGTGGGCGCAGTGGGTGCAGCCGATGCAGGTCAGCTCATCCACATACACCCCTTTCTGCCGCACCGCCCCCCCCAGTTCAGGTTCTAGGCCGGTGCGGCTCTCAGCATCTCTAAAGACACCCCCCAGCTCTGGCTCTAGGCCCGAAGGCCCCTCACCGAACTGGGGGGAATGGCTCATCTGGGTCATGGTGACCCTCCTCAAAACGTCGTCTATGCGCTCCAGCGCTGCACCACTAGGCGAATTGCGCCATCTTCGGTGGTTTGCTGCTCAGCCACTTGGAAGCCTTGCTGGGCAGTTGCCGCCATCACGGTGTGGAAGGCGTACCGCTGGCTAATCTGGTTCAAGAACCCATCTACGGAAAGGGGTTGCTGCCAGTACTGCAAATCCGCCACCAGTTCATATTCCTGGGTTTCAGGATTGAGGCGAAAGCCGATGTCGTAGCCATTCTCTTGCTCAATCACCAAGGCGGCGGTTTCTTCTTGGCCTTGGTAACCCTTGACCGGACGGGGGCCGGACTTCCAATCAACACCCAGGTCAGCCAGGGCGGCTTCGAGGGAGGTGAGGTTGCGGATTTTGGTGCGAATCTGGCTAAAGTGTGACATGTTAACCAAGCGTAAACAAACGTCAACTAGGTTCAATTGCTGTAGGAAACCTGAGCAGAAGAGGTGGTTTTGGCGTTGAGGGTGTTGGCCTGCTGATAGTAGTCAGCGGTGGCTTCACGGCTAACGACTTGGCCCAACTGCGCTTCAATGGCAGCGGTCACTTCCTCGCAGGAATTGCCCACCATGCCCGTCACCATCTCCTTTACACGACCGTCGGGATAGATGATGAACTCCAGGGTTTCCATAGGCTCAACGGGTTTCCAGAGGGCAAAGGGTGCTTAGGAACAGGGTTGGAATTAAAGGAAAAGCTTTGAAAAACTGATCCCCATCCTACCGATGAAACCCAAAGGACGGTTAACCAAGCCATAGCAAAAGTTAATGCAGGTTATTGATGGCAGAAGTGCCGCCTCAGGTTAGGGTTAGTGTCGCGTAAATCTTCTGAAACCGTCAAGGTGAAAGGCTAAGGCGGTGTCGGGCGACCCCTGTGGCAGCGGAGTTTCAGCGACTTGTCTTCACATTTCTTTGTCGATGTACATCCAGGTAGCCCAGTGGCGGGGCAGCCGGAGGGAGACCGTCGCGATCTCAGGCCGTTTCCCTGACCTGTCCGAGATATTTCGAATAGAGGGACTGTCGTCAGCGGTGGCTAGCGCCCTGGTGCGCAACGGTTACAGCCCCTGGCCCCAGGGTCGGGGTGGGGTCAGGATAGGGTTCCCCACCATCAGGTTGCCCCCTGAATTGATGACGTGCCCGAGGTCGCGGGATCGGCAGATCCGCTAGATAATATGAGGTCTGGTGAACTCAAAACAGGACTAGGCATGGATTCACAACAGCTTGGACAGACCTCAGCCATGGCAGTGGGGGTATTGGGATTTGGTGGCCTCGGGCAGGCTGCTGCTCGGGTGCTGGCGACCAAAGGGGAAATGAACCTCGTGGCGGTGGCCGACAAGCAAGGCTATGCCTACAACCCCGCTGGGCTTGATGGCCAAGCCTGCGCGATCGCCTATCAGCAGCAGGGGTCCGTCGGCTATCTAGAGGCCGGGGGCACCCTCAGTCAGGACAGCATTGCCGACTTAATCGACCAGGCCCCCCAAGTGCAGGGGTATTTTTTGGCTCTGCCCAACCTACCCAACACCTTTATGGCCGAGGTGGCGCAGCAATTCATTGCCTCCGGTTGGCAGGGGGTGTTGGTGGATGCCCTCAAGCGCACCAGCGCCATGGAGCAAATTTGGGGCCTGCGGGATGAGCTGCAGCGGGCGGGGATTACCTACATGACAGGCTGTGGGGCTACGCCGGGGCTATTGACCGCCGCCGCCACCGTTGCCGCCCAAAGCTACGCCGAAATCCACAGCGTCAAGATCACCTTTGGGGTGGGCATCGCCAATTGGGAAGCCTACCGGGCCACCATTCGCGAAGACATCGCCCATCTGCCGGGCTATGACGTGGAGACCGCCCGCGCCATGACCGATGGGGAAGTGGCTGCCCTACTGGATCGCACCCAGGGCATTCTCACCCTCGAAAACATGGAGCACGCCGATGACTTCATGTTGGAATTGGCGGGGATTTGCGATCGCGATCGGGTCACCGTCGGCGGCGTGGTGGATACCCGCAACCCCAAGAAACCCCTCAGCACCAATGTGCAGGTGACCGGACGCACCTTTGAAGGCAAAACCTCCACCCACACCTTTACCCTTGGGGATGAAACCAGCATGGCCGCCAATGTCTGTGGTCCTGCCTTTGGCTACCTCAAGGCGGGGATTAAGCTGCACCAGCGTGGCCTTCACGGTCTGTACACCGCTGCTGAGGTCATGCCCAGCTTTGTGCGGTAGGGGGGTGTGAGAGGGTGTGAGGGTGGATGCCTGCCCTGAGCAAAGTCGAAGGGGGTGGATGGGTGTGAGGGGGAATAGTGGTTTGCCGGAGGGGCGGGTTGAGCCGATCGCGGATGGGGGAACTTCAAGGCCAACCCTGCCCCGGTTGTGGCCAAACCCATCCAGATTATCAAGGTAAACCCGTCCGGTTGCTTGCCTCCTAACTCCCAGCCCCTAACTCCCAACTTCCCCCATGTCCCCCCCCTCCCCGTTCTTCCAATTTGAAGCCGATTTTGTCGAAGGGCTGCGCTGCATTCCCATGGTGGTGCGGTTTAAGCTCGACACCTGTGGCGTCAAGCTGAAGCTCCAGCACTGGCATCAGTTCAGCCCCGAGGAGCGGCGATCGCTGGTGGATTTGCCCTGTGATCTCGCCAATGGGGGAAGCCAGTATCGAGATCATCTCCAGGCACTCGTGACCCAACACACAGGTAGCCCCGCCAGCACCCTGCCGATCGAGGCATCACCGCCCTGGATGGTGGGCGATCGCCTACCTGAACAGGTGGTGCAAGAGGCGGACCGACA
>JAQCHG010000452.1 GCA_027619675.1 Cyanobacteriota bacterium | reverse complement strand
AAGAAATGACCTGCTCAGACTGTTGGGTCTCGGACCTCGACACCAACCTACGGCGGTATATTCATTCCGAAAAATTCCCTTAGGGGAACAGGGGAACCTCAGTCTTGCATCCCGCACGTATTCCTTAACAGCGCCCTGGTGGTACCCCCTTGGCTGGTGGACGAAACCCGACCCTGCCGTTACAAACTGTTTGATCCGAAGCCGTGCCGGGGGGCTATGGTGAGGGCAGCCCAGGGACGGGATCAAGGGGATCTTCCCCGCCGGAGCCCATTGAGCCAGGGCAGAGCGATTGGGATGGTTCCCGTGGTACCAGCGGACACGGCCACAACAGCGACGGCATCTTGGCCCCTGGGGTATGACCTGCCGGCCCCCAGCACCGAGGCAGACCGGGCAGCGATCGCCGATCGCGTTAATTGGCTTAGCTTCCATCGCCGCTGGGGGCAGTTGCCAGAGACCAGTTTGCAGGCCCTCGCCGCCGCCCTACGCCCCGTCACCGTGGCGGCGGACACCGACATTTTTCGCCAGGGGCAGCGGGCCATTGGCCTCTATTTGCTGAAATGGGGATCGGTGGAAATCTACCGTCCTTCCCCGGTGGGACGCACCCACATCCACTACCACAGCGCTGGGGATCTGCTGGGCTACCTGCCGGGGGAGGGGGAACAGGCCGTCCCCTATGCCGCCAGCGCGATCGCCCTCACCGCCAGCGAACTCTGGTTTTTGCCCCAGGCGGATCTAACCCGGCTGATCCACAGCCATCCCAACCTTCAGACTCCCCTGAATCAACTGCTGGCCTTAGACCTGGCCACCTTTGCCCAGCGCATCGCCTGGGAGGAACTGCGGATTCAGCAGTTGCAGGGCTACATTCGCCCGGTGCCAGAAACCGCCCCCCTGATGGGCATCAGCAAGGCGGCCCAGAAATTGGCCCAGCGGGTGGCAACAGCGGCGGCGGATCTGGCCCCGGTGGTGATCCAGGGGGCACCGGGCAGCGGAAAAACCTTTGTGGCCAGCCTGATCCATCGGCAGTCGGGGCTGCGATCGCTGCCCTTTGCGGAGGTGGACTGTGGCGAGTTGCCCCAGGATGCCAGCGGCATCGTCCAGACCGACGCCCTGTTTGGTCGGGGGGAGGGCAGGCCGGGGGTGCTGGCCCTGCTGGAGCGGGGCACCCTGCTGCTGGAAAATGTCCACCGCCTCGCATCGGGGGATCGCGATCGCCTGGTGCAGTACATCCAAACGGGCACCGTACAGCCCCATGGGGATCAGCCCCCCCTCACCGCCGCCGTCAGGCTGGTGCTGGCCAGTCCCCAGGCGGTGGACTGGGGGCAGGGACTCCGCCCCGTCCACCACCTCAAGCTCTTTAGCCTGAGCCAGCGCAAGGACGACATCCCCGCCTTTGCCGAGCACTTTCTGCGGCAGTTTTGCCAAGCCCAAGAGCGATCGCCCCTGGCGCTGGATCAGGGGGATCTGCGGCGGTTAATCAGCTACGCCTACCCCGGCAACCTACGGGAGCTAGCGGGCATCCTCCAGCGGGCGGTGCTGATGACCCCGCCGGACCAGACCCTGATCCCCGAACAAGTGCTGTGGTCCGTCCAGTCCGAGAAAAACGCCTTTCGGGTGGATTTGCTCAACCAAATCCCCTGGCTGCGGCCCCTGCTGCTGAGCGATTGGTGGCCCCAGCGGGTGTGGCTGTTGGTGATGGCCCTGTTCATCCCCGTCACGGTGACCGGGTTCATCGGCCCCCAAACCCGCGAGGCCAGCATGGCGCTGAACTTCTTTTGGGCTTGGTGGTGGCCGGGATATCTGTTCTTTTTCGCCTTTGTGGGGCGGCTGTGGTGCAGCATTTGCCCCTTTATGATCACCGGGGAATGGCTGCGCCGCCTGTCCCTGTGGTTGTGGCCCCGGCAGCAACGCCCTTGGCCCACCCCCTGGCTCAACCGCTGGGGAGCTTGGGTGCTGTGGGCGGGCTTTGTGGTCATTTACCTGTGGGAGCACCTGTGGGATCTGCCCCACCACGCGGCCCTGTCCGCCTGGTTGCTGATGGCGATTACGGCGGGGGCGGTGATCGGCAGCTTGATCTACGAGCGGCGACTGTGGTGCCGCTACCTCTGCCCCATCGGCGGCATGAACGGCATGTTCGCCAAGCTGTCCATGGTGGAGGTGCGATCCACCCAGCAGGTGTGTGGCAGCCAGTGCAGCACCTTTGGCTGCTACAAGGGCGGTACCGCCACCCCGGTCACCTTTCCCCAAGCCCTTCCCACCGAGGGGCAAGCCACCGAGGGCTGCCCCCTCTATTCCCACCCGGCCCAGCTTCAGGACAACCGCGACTGTGTGCTGTGCATGACCTGCCTCAAGGCGTGCCCCAACCGCTCGGTACAGCTAAACCTGCGCTTCCCCGCCTCGGATCTGTTGGAAGACCATCGGGGCTTTTGGGCGGAAGCGGCGCTGTTGCTGTTGCTGCTGGGGGGCGTGGTGATGCACCACGATCGCCAGATTTTGACTGGGCTGGGCTGGGGCCAGGTGCCCGTGGATGCAGCCCATTTGGCCATCGGCCTGCCCATTGTGACGGGGCTGTTGGGGATACCTGCCCTGCTCACCTACGGTGCCCATCAACTGGCCCGGTGGGGCGATCGCCAGATGCCTGACTACCTCACCGTCGTTTACGCCTACCTGCCCTTCACCCTGGCGGCCAACCTGGCCCACTACATCCCCGCCGCCATGACGGAAGCGGGGCAAATCTTGCCCGTCATCGCCCGCACCCTGGGCTTTAGCGGGGCGGGGCTGCCCACCCTCACCTGGAGCCCTGAGGTGGCGGCGTTTCTCCAGGGGGTGACCTTACTGTCCGGGCTAGGGTTTAGCCTCTACCCACTGCTGCGCATCACCCGCCGTCCCTGGTGGCGTAGTTGGCCCCATCTGCTGCTGCTGCTGGGGTTCACGGCGTTGGGGTTTCAACTCATGGTCTACTCATGATTCGGTTCGGGGTGCCATCAATGCGCTGGAGGGGTCTGATGCCCTTGAGGATGTTGAGGCCCCCTCAGGGCGCAGATCCCTGCGCCCCTGCGGAGTTTCTGGGATGGCATGGGACGGCATTGCTGCCCTGGGATTTATCCCGAACTGATGTTGACTCACCTTTGAACGGGGGGAACTGCCGCCATGGTTATTTATGACACCGTCGTCGATGTGGTGGGCCGCACCCCCCTGGTGAA
>JAQCHG010000451.1 GCA_027619675.1 Cyanobacteriota bacterium | reverse complement strand
ATCCAGCAGTTGCAGGCTGGGGAACTGCTTCACTGAGAGGGTGACGCTCATGGTCAGATCCTGGGCCTGGGGCAGGGTTTGCTGCCACTGGCGCAGTTGGATGCAGGCCCGATCGCGAATCCAGCGACCAATGGTCAGAATTGCCCCGGTTTCCTCCGCCAGGGGAATGAAATCACTGGGTTGAATCGGGCCAAAGTGGGGGTGATACCACCGCATCAGGGCTTCAAAGCCGGAAATCTGCCCCGTATCGAGGCGCACGATGGGCTGGTAAACCACCTGCAACTCATTGCGATCGATGGCCCGTTGCAGATCGGTTTCGAGAATCAGCCGGGTGGTGTTTTCGGCGTGCATGGCGGGGTCAAACAGCACATGGCGATTGCGCCCCTGGCCCTTGGCCTGAAACATGGCGATGTCGGCATCCCGCAGGCAGTCCACCGGATCGATGGAGCCGTTGAGGCTAGAGGCGATGCCGATGCTGGCGGTGATCCCCAATTCACGGCCATCCACTAAAAAGGGGGTTTCCAAGGCGGTTTGTAGACGTTCGGCCATGTCGATCGCCTGACCCAGGTCTGGGATGTCAGCCAGCAGCAGGGCAAACTCATCCCCACTGAGGCGGGCAAAGAGGTCCTGCGTTCCGGCGATCGCCCCCAGGCGATTGGCACAGGCAATTAACAGGCGATCGCCGCTGAGATGCCCCAAACTGTCGTTGATCACCTTAAACCGATCCAAATCAATGAACAGCACCGCAAACCCCTGGATTTCTCCGGTTTGGGTCTGTTCACTGGCCACTTGCAGATAGTCCATAAAGAAGGCCCGGTTGGGGACCCCGGTGAGGGGATCGTGGTAAGCCTCGTAGGTCAGTTGGTCTTCAAACTGTCGCCGTTCCGTAATGTCCATCAAGGTGCCAAACAGGCGCACCACCTGCCCCCTTGGCCCCAGTTCCGTTTCCCCCAAGAGGGAGACATAGCGCAGGGAAGCCTCCGGGTCTGCCCCCACTGGACAGAGGCGACATTCCAGTTGAAATGCCTCCCCGGTGGCGCGGGCGGGGGCCATGGCGGTGCGCCACAGATCCCGATCCTCGGGGTGAATGGAACTCAACTGGGTGGCGAGATCCGGCGGCATCGGGGTTACGGGTAACCCAAACAGTTGAAACATCTGCTCTGACCAGCGCCACTGTTCCTGGGGCAGGGTCACTTCCCAATTGCCCAAACGCGCCAACCGTTGGGCTTCCCGCAGGCGATCGTCCGCCCGTTGCCGCTCCTGGAGTTCCTGCTGGGCCTGGGCGTAGGCTTGGGCCTGCTGGATGGCGATCGCCAACTGACGGGCCACCGTCTGGGCCAACTCAATTTCCTCGGGATGCCACCCGTCAGGGGCCTGCTGGCGGTTCCGGCTGAGGCTAAAACTGCCCCAGGGCAGCGGCTGACCCGTAATTTCCAGGGGCACTAACAGCCAGGATTCCTCTCGGTTTTCCGCTAAGGGACCATTCACCGGATCCGATTGCAGGGTCTCGGTGTTGTTAATGCACACCGTCTGAAAAGCCCGCAGTTGGTCGGCGAGGGGATTGTCGAGATCGGGCACATCCGGCCCTGTGGTGACGGGCGGGTTCCCCGCACCGTGATAGGCAAACCGCACCTGCCACGCGGCCAACGCCGCCTCGTACTGCACAATGGTGACCCAGCATCCCCCCAACAGGGGAGAGATGGCCTCGGCGGTGGTGGCAAATACCGTCTCTAGGTCGAGGGACTGGTGAATGGCCTGGAGCACCTGGTTGAGGGCCTGCTCCCGCTGCACTTGGTAAGTCAACCGTTCATAGGCTTGTTTACGGGCAGAAATGTCTTGAAAGTAGGCGGTTAAGCCATTGGGGGTCGGGTAAACGTGAAATTCATACCAGGTGTCAAGGGGGGGATAAAACGCCTCAAAGGTTTGGGTCGTGGCCTCCCGCAGGGCGGTTTCGTAGGCGGTTTGAAAAATGGTGCCTCGGGCAGCGGGAAAGCAATCCCAAATGCAATACCCGAGCAGCTCCTCCCGATGGCTATGCATCATTTCCTCAGCCCGCTGATTCACATAGGTAAAGCGCAACTGCTGGTCTAAGGCCACAAACCCATCGGTGATGCTTTCGAGGATGTCTACCATGCGGCTGTGGGACGCCCGCAGCGCCAGTTCAGTCCGCTTCAAGGCCGTCACATCCGTATCAGTCCCCGCCATGCGCACGGGGGTTCCCTGCCCATCGCGAAACAGCCGTCCCCGCGCTAGCACCCACAGCAGATGGCCGTCCTTGTGGACCATGCGGTGGAGGACCTCAAAGCGATCGCGGCGACCCGACAACACCGCCTCCACCGCTGCCGCCACCAACGGCTGATCCTCCGGGCAGACATAGGCAGACCAAGCATCAATATGATTGGCAATCTCATCGTCCCGATACCCCAGCAGGGCCTTGAGATTAGGGCTGAGGTAGATGTCCCCCCGTTGCAGGTCCCAGTCCCAAACCCCCACCTGACCCTCTTGGGTGGCGAGGGTGTAGCGTTCTTCACTACGCTGAAGTTCTTGCTCGGCCCGCTTGCGATCGTGAATGTCCTGCACCACGCTGAGGGTGGCATAGAGGTGGCCCTTGGCATCCCGCAGGCTACAGACGGTGATGTGGACCCAATGGGCCTTTCCTTCCCGCGTGAGATAACGTTTCTCCATGCTGAAGGCAGGCAACTCCCCCGCAATCAGCGCCTCATTCAGGGCGACATCCCCCGGTAAATCCTCTGGCAGGGTAATGGACTGCCAAGTCCGCCCGATCAAGTCTGGGATGGAATAGCCCAACAAATCGGCAAACCACGGGTTAGCCCACTGCATCACCCCAGTCACCTCGGTTTGGCAAAACCCCACCGGCGCTTGGTCAAAAATGGCCCGAAACCGCTTTTCCTCCGCCTGCAAAAACCGGGCCGCTTGCTTGAGGGGGGTAATGTCTGTGTTGGCAAAGGCACAGCAGATCACCTGTCCCATGGCCCCATAAAGGGGGTATAGGCGGGACAGCATCACCCATTCGTGGCCCATGGGGGACCGATAGGTGATTTCTACATTGCTGTAGGACTGCCCCGTAAAAACTGTCGCCAGTACATCCTCTAAATTTTGGTGGGTCAGGCGGGGTTGCAGCACCGTATGCAGAGAGGCCCCTCGAATCCCTGCGGTTTCTCCCCACAGTCGAGTGCAGGCTCCA
>JAQCHG010000450.1 GCA_027619675.1 Cyanobacteriota bacterium | reverse complement strand
CCCCAATGCCCCCCCCGGGGCCAGAGACCGCACCCCAGCCAAAGGGGGAGATCGCGCCGATGCCACCCCCCGCCGCCGCACCCCAAAAAACCGCCACCATTTTGCTAGCGGAGGACACCCCCACCAACGTCGTGACCTTAATGGATTACCTGGACTATCTGGGCTATCGGCTGCTATTTGCGGAGGATGGTCTAGCGGCGGTGAAGATTGCCGCCGCCCAGCAGCCAGATCTGATTTTGATGGATATTCAAATGCCTAGGAAAAATGGGTTAGAGGCGATCGCGGAAATCCGTCAAATCCCCGCCCTTCAACACGTACCCATTGTGGCCCTCACCGCCCTCGCCATGCCGGGGGATGAAGTCCGTTGCCTCAGGGTAGGGGCCGATGCGTACTTGACCAAACCCGTCCACCTCAAGACCCTGGGGGCCACCATTGCCCGCCTCTTGACCACCCCGCCATACCCCGACGCTCCATCGGATGACAGAATGCTGGAGTAGTGCCATCGGGCACGCCGTATCCTAGAGCCAGTTCTGGCACTTGCAAAGTCCATGGCAAATTCGCTGATGTACCAAGAGGAGATGTTTGTGCTCCTCGCCCCCGGCCAGGAGGAGGAAATCCTCAGTGCCGATGAACTGTTGGTCCGCCTAGAGGCGGTATTGCAGCAGCACCCAGGGGACCTACCTCGGGATGTGGCGAAGCGACAGGGGGTAGCGGCCCAAGCTCGCTACCTACGGGATATGGCCTGTGAGTGGGACCTCCAGCCAGGTCAAACCTTGCAGTGGTACGCCATTCGCTTAGAAAAGTAGAGCCTTCTGGGGGCTCCGAAGTCCACTGCAAGGGGGCATTTGTTCCACTGATCGCCCTTTCTGGAAGGGTTCTGAAGCTTGAGCCCCAGGGGTTTCAGGCTGCAAGCTCTGGCGATCGACGGGGTTGGTTGGTGCTACAAGCGGGCCTGACCGTAGGCCAAAAAGCGATCGATGGTCACTAGCCGCAACCGCCAGGCATCCATACGGTAGGGGCGGTTAGCCGTTTGCAAATCCATGCCTTGGCCCAGGGTTTGCTGAAGGGCCAGCAGTCGTGATCGCGCCCTGGCAATCTCCCGAGGATCCGGATCCGCCGCTAGGGCTTCCAGGGCGAGGCCCAGATCGTTCACCTCCGTCACCCAGGCCTCTAGCCGTTCTGGCTGCACCCAGAGGTGGCCATTATCCATCAGCCAGCGCCACTCCCGTTGCAGGGCTTGATAGCGGCTGGCGGCGGTGGCCAAGGGTTCCTGTTGCGGGATAGGTTGGTCCTGGCGGCCTTGGGTGCGGCTGAGGACCGTTTGCAGGGGCTGATCCAGGTTATCCACGGCAAAGAGGGCGTAACCGGGGGCGGGTAGGTCCCGTAGGGCTTGCAGCTGATCCACCACCGCTGGCTCCGACAGATCCAGCAGGCGAATGCCGGGAATCACGAGGGTGGAACCGTAGTCTGCGTGGAGCACCCAGGGTCGAATCAGGGATTCAAAGGCGTTGGTGTCCTGGGCATAGCTCATCAGCACAATCCAGTCCACCAGGCCCCGTTCGGCCCAAGTGCCCCAGTCCTGCTGGATTTTTTGCAGCCGTTCGTGTTCCGGTTTGGCAAAGACGGCGGTGGACAGGACGATGTCGGGCCGTTCTCGCCGCACCAAGCGGGAGGTTTCCGCCACAAAAGAGGTGACTTGCTGGGTGCGAAACTCGGTCCAGCGATCCCACAAAAACCGCTGGCGCTCTTGCACGGCGGCGGTTTGGCGCAGGTCCAGTCGGGGGGAAATCAGCAGAGGATCAATGCCCGCGATCGCCTCAAATTGCTGCCGCGCCGCCACCCCATAGCCATAGGTGCGATCGGCGGAGGGATCCTGAAAGGGGTAGCGGATGTAGTCCAGTTGCAGCCCGTCTACGTCATAGCGGGTGATAATTTCCTCCACCAACCGCAGCAGATAGCGGCGTAAATCCGAGTTTGCGGGGTCAAAAAAGGGCTTGGTTTGACCAGGGGGAATGGTGCGCCCCTGGTTGTCATAGCCCGCCCAGGTAGGGTGGGCGGCGAGAACGGGGCCGGGGTAGCTGGCGGGTTGATTGAGCAGGCGATTGTGCAGTTGGTTGCCGGCGGCAAAGACCCAGATCCAGGCGTGCAGTTCCATATCCCGCTCGTGGGCCAGTTCCACCGCTGCTTCGAGGGGATCCCAGCGGCGGGTGAGGGGATTTTGCTGGGGGGCAACCCGGCTGGGGTAGATGGGGTAGCTGGCGTTGACGGTTTCAATGAAGACGGTGTTGATGCCCGCCGCCTGGAGTTGATCAAAAATAACTGCCAGCCGCGCTTTAGAGCCTGCCCGCACGATGGTGCCCCGGTCTAGCCACATGGCGCGAATTTCCGCCTGGGCGTAGGGGCGATCGCTGGGAAACCCTTGCCACAGGGCCTGACGGGCCGCCAGCCAGCGATCGCGGATTTCTCCGTAGGCTCCTGCCGCCATCAGGTCTGACCAATCGGTCAGCAACTGGCGGGCCTGCACCAGGGCCGGGTGGAGGGCGGGTGGAGCCAACTGGGGATCTCCCGCTGCCGTGGTTGCCACCACGGTTGCGGGATTCACGGGCCGCAGGAGCGGGGGGGCCGCCACCGCATCCGCTTGCAGGGTGGCGCTCTCGAACCGCCCCATCAGGCTTTCTAGCTCCTGACGCATGGCGATCGCCTGGAAGGCCCCAAGGGGGGCGTTCCCCGGCTCTACTCGCAGGCCGGGGGGAGCCACCTGATCGGCGGGGTCATCAAAATTACTGGGAATCCCATTTACACCGTCCCTGGGGGCAATGGGGCTACGACCCTGGGCCAGTTGGGGCGCAGTGGGGGTTAGCAGCGCCTCCGGGGAGGTGGTTTGGGCCAAGGCGGGGAGCGAACTGGCGGCATGGAGGGCGATCGCCCCGGCCCACACACTACCGTGAAACCCCATGGCCCAGCGGGATCGAAAATTCATCATGCTGCCGTATCCGTTCAAGCGCCCCCTGACTATACAGCCATGGTTTCGGCTTTCCCTGAAACTTTAAGGCCAGATCCCAGGGCGCATCATCCCTGCGGTCCCCATCCCTGTCCCCGTTCTGGCAGTCTGTCAGAACGGGGACAGGCACCGTCCTATCGTGGGGCGGTCGATCCCGACCAGGGTCGCAGATATAGGAGGCCAGAAATCCAGGTTACGACCACTGCCAGCCAGAA
>JAQCHG010000449.1 GCA_027619675.1 Cyanobacteriota bacterium | reverse complement strand
ACCGAGGGTTTGTATAGATTCTGTTAGGATCGATGTTCTTCGGTAGAATCAATCCTTGAATTCCACACGGCTCCCTTGCTGAATTTTTGGACCGGGCCATGACCTCCTCCTACGACCAGTTTCGTCAACGTTCTGACTTCCTCGGTACCCAGGTAATTACCCGCAGCACCGGGAAGCGACTGGGGGTGGTGAGCCAGGTCTGGGTGGATGTGGATCGCGGTGAAGTCATGGCTTTGGGCCTGCGGGACACCATTCTGCCGGGGGTCATGACCGGTACCGAACAGACCATGCTGCTCACCAGCATTCGCCAAATTGGCGACGTGATTTTGGTGGACGACGACACCGCCCTAGAGGATGTCAGCCTCACCCCCTACAGCAAACTGATTAACTCCGAAGTGATTACCGAAGCGGGGGACATGCTGGGCCGGGTGCGGGATTTCAAGTTTGATGTGGTCACGGGGAAGCTGGAATCCATTGTGATTGCCTCCTTTGGGGCACCCCAAATCCCCGATCAGGTGATCAGCACCTACGAGCTACCGGTGGATGAAATCGTCAGCAGTGGCCCCGATCGCCTGATTGTGTTTGAGGGGGCCGAAGAAAAACTGGTGCAACTCAGCGTCGGTCTGTTGGAACGGTTGGGCATTGGCCGCGCCCCTTGGGATCGGGATGATGAAAACGAATACATCATGCCCATCTCCACCGCCAACCAGTTGCCTTCGGGGATGCAGACCCCGGTGGAGCCCCTGCGCGATCGCGCCCCTGCCCAACAGGAAGAGCGGTGGGCCGCCAAAGAGTGGGCCGAACCGGAACCCGTTCCCGTAGAACCGATGCAGCGGCAAAAGGCGGAGCTTGCCTACCCCGAACCGCCTCCAGTTGAAAAGGCTTGGCCAGAGCCCAGCAGCTACGAACCTGCGGATGAGGATGTATGGCGGGATGATGCCGAAGCCCCTTACCAAGCGCCCCCGGTGAATATTCCCCAAAAGAAAAAGGTGACGGAGTACGAGGAAGAACTGGACTATTAGGCGATCGCCCATCCCCACTGGGGCCAATTCCCTAAGAGATCTTGAACTTGTAGTGCGCAACACAGACAGCATTCCCCAGGTTTTTCCACAACCTGGGGAAAACTTTTGTCTATTCGGGGTGGGGGACCATCCGGCTCACATGAAGTCCTGCTAATCGCCCCCAATCACAATGCCGACCCTGCAAGGGTTCCAGGAATTTTATTTACGGGTAAGCAACCGGACTTGATATCACAATTACCGCGTTTAACCCAGGCCCTGGGTCCAACGGATCAGGGTGGGGTGAAACCACCAGAAGCCCAGCACAAAGGCGGTGACCCCTAGGTAGGCGGGCTTGAGAAATTCCTGCCACTTGAGGGACTGTTTGCCCTGGGCGATCGCCACAAAGGGAATCACAGAGGTACGGGCTTTGACCGCGTCAAAGGCGTCACCATAGCGGGCATGCCAGCGGCGATCGCCATGCCACACCGCAAACAGGTGATGGGCAATTAACCCAGCGGAAGTAACCAGCATAAAGGTGGTGCCCAGCCATAGGGTATGGGCCACACACCAAATCACCTGCCCTACCATTTGCGGGTGGCGCGTGATGCGGATGATGCCCGTCTCGTAGAGGTGGACCTGGGGCTTATTGATGGCGGCCACCTCCAGCAGGTTAAAGGTGGCGGGGTAGAGAAACAGAAAGGAAAGGGCGGATAGGGTCCACACCACCACCTGTACCCCCGGCGTACCCTGGACATTCCACAGTTGCAGGCCGTCGTAGCGGTGGCGAATGAAATAAACGATTAACAGCGCCGCTAGGGGCAAACTCACCAGGGCAAACAGCACCCGATAGGCCCGCGCCCCAATCAGATCTTCCCCCTTGGGACGCAGGGCGGCGAGGCCGCTGTGGGCGCAGGCAAAAATCACCAGCATTGCCAGCATGATGCTGTGACTCGGGGTTAGCCAGGGGAGGTCAGCCATGGGGGGGTGCAATATTTCGTAACGGTCGTTTGTTTATCCTATAGCGCTGGCTAACCCCCGCGATCGCCCAGTCCTGAGCTTTGCCTCACCGTGTAAGCGGTTGACCAGCAGGGGCACCGCTTGAGGATACAGATTGCCCCCACAGCTTATCTGTGGAATTCCCTTGGGCACTCAGCCACAGGTGCGCTGCCATGCCAGCCGACTTGAGGCAACACGACGGCAATGATGGCACCAACGAACAGGGGCTTCAGCCCCTTGCCCCCATGGAACGCTGAGGATTCGGGCGCACGTTGTGTCCGTTCCATGAATTTTCGGTAAAGCCCATCGCCAAAACAAGGGCACTTGTTTGAACTTTCTGTAAATCCTGCGGTAGATGCATTCTCCGCTACCAAGCGCATCCGTAGCTTCCAGGATTTTTTTGAGAATCGTGTTCCCTTCACAGCGATTCCGAAATCTTTCCATCACCCCAGATCGGGGTGTATCTATTAGCGATGAAAAATATCTATCGATGGGGCAGCGCGATCGCCTTGGGACTGGTTAGTGCGGTTGTGTTTAGCCCCCAGCGGGCGATCGCGGCCAGCTTAGTCCTGAATGAAACCTTTGACGACGCCTCCCAGTTCAGTTCATCCGATCCCAGTCGGCCCACTGATCCCAATGACCAATTTTTTGCCGCAAGGCCAAGTGATTGCCGAGGATTAATCGGCGGCGCCAGTGCTGACTTTGGCGGTGACTCCATACCCAGTGGTGTGAAGCCCTATAGCGGCCTAGAGGGCAGCTTTTTAACGGGGCAAGACTTAGATGGCGGTGATGGCGGTTCCACCATTGAGTTTCTCTGGAGCGGGTTAAATATCAGCGGTTTGAGCAACCTCACGTTCAGCGGTCTTTTTGCCGAATCTGTGGACGGCTCAGGCCATATTGATGCCGCAGACTTGCTGCTGCTGGAATACGCCATCGATGGCGGCGACTACCAATCCCTGCTGTCCTTTCGTTTAGATGCCAACCACACTGGCAGCAACGGCAAACCTAGCAGCACTAACGGCATTTTTCGGGAAGACATTGACGGTGATGGTCGGGGTGAAGGCACAGCCCTCGGTCGCGACGCAACGGCATTTACCAAGTCCATTACAGGTACCGGATCCTTGCTGGATCTCCGCTTTACGGTGTCCCTCAATGCTGGCAATGAAGACTTTGCCGTTGACAACTTCCGCATTACGGGCGAAGCCCCCCCTGCCGCCGATCC
>JAQCHG010000448.1 GCA_027619675.1 Cyanobacteriota bacterium | reverse complement strand
TAAGGATAAGGGTGAGATTTCGGGGCTCTAAGAATTTTAATTTTTTATTCTTGTGATGAGAGTCTTCTCTCTCTTAAGTCAGATTTTCAAGAACGGAATGCAGATCCCCTGGTAGCCTGAACCTGTTGACATCAACAAAACTCAGGCCATGCCCGCCGCCACCCACCTTCCCCTGCACCAGCAGCGCTACTCCCTCCAGCACGATCGCCTCATCGATCGCCTCGCCACCACCGACAACCTGCTGATCATCCAAGACCTCGACGGGGTGTGCATGGGCCTGGTCAACGACCCCCGCGATCGCCACATCACCCCTGCCTACGTCGAGGCCACTAAACGCTTCGACGGTCACTTTTATGTGCTCACCAACGGCGAACACATTGGCCAGCGGGGGGTGAATGGCATCATTGAGCGGGCCTACCACGCCGCCCCCGGTGCCGCCCAGGGCCACTACCTGCCCGGTCTAGCGGCGGGGGGCGTCCAGTGGCAGACCCGCCAAGGGGATGTCTCCCACCCCGGCGTCAGCAAGGCAGAACTGGCCTTCCTCCAGGCGGTGCCCGATCGCATCCGCACCACCCTGCACCACTTCGCCCAGACCCATGAGTTGGGGCTCGATGACACTACCCTGGCCCGCTGCATCCAGTCCTCCGCCCTGGATAATGTCGCCTCCCCCACCGCCAACCTCAACACCTTCCACCGCGCCATTGGCGACAATCGAGCCGCCTACGCCGCCCTCCAGCGCACCGTCGCGAAACTGATGGACACCCTGTTGACGGAAGCCGCCCAGCAGGGCCTCGGGGACAGCTTTTTTGTCCACTACGCCCCCAACCACGGGCGCGGCCCCGACGGCAAAGAAGTGATCTGGTGGAGCCAGGGGGACGAGTCCGGCACCACCGACTTTCAGTTCATGGTGCGGGGGGGCATCAAAGAAGCGGGGGTGCTGGCCCTGCTCAACCGCTACTACGCCCAGCGCACGGGCATCTATCCCCTCGGGGCGGATTTCAACGTGCGCCAAGCTCCCCAGAGTCAGGCGGATCTGTTGGCCCTGGTGCAGGATCATTTCGATCCTGCCCTGATGCCCCTGATGGTGGGGGTGGGGGACACCGTCACCAGCACCGTGGTGACGGTGGACGGGGAACCTGTGGCCAAGCGGGGGGGCAGCGATCGCAACTTTCTGCACCTGATTCAGGCGATCGGACAGCGGTTCAACACCGGAAATATTGTGGTGTATGTGGACAGCAGCGGCGGCGAACTCAAAAACCGCCAAGCCCTCCAGCTTGAGCACCGCGATGGGGAACCCACCGTCATCGCAGGCCCTGGCGACCCCCGCGACACCGCCGATCCCCTAACGTTGAATGTGGTCTTCCCCGGTGGCCACGGGGAATATTGCGCCGCATTTCAACAGGCGGCCCAGCGGCGGGGGTGTTAGAGGCCCCGTAACATTTGTTAAAGTGCAGTCAGTGCCTGGACGCAGTGCCGTCCAGCAGTTTTTTGCGCCTGTGTTTTAGCTCTCCCCACGGAAAATTCGCCCATGCTGCGCCTGGAAAATATCAGCAAAATTTACCCCTCCGGCGAAGTCCTCAAGGACGTGAATTGGGAGGTGAAACCGGGCGATCGCATTGGCCTAGTGGGGGTGAATGGGGCGGGCAAATCCACCCAGCTCAAGATCATCCTGGGGGAAGTGGAACCCACCACGGGCAGCGTCATCCGCCCCACCAGCCTCCGCATCGGCTACCTCAACCAAGAATTTGAGGTGGAAACCAAGCGCAGCGTACGGGAAGAATTTTGGACCGTGTTTGCCGAGGCCAACGCCGTCCACCATGCCCTGATGGACCTGCCCCACCGCATGGAACAGGCGGATCCCGACGAACTGGACAACCTGATCCACGAACTCGATCGCAAACAGCGCCAGTTTGAAGCCCTCGACGGCTACGGCCTAGAGTCCCGCATTGAAAAGATTTTGCCGGAAATGGGCTTTGACCCCGCCGATGGCGATCGCCTCGTTGATGAATTTAGCGGTGGCTGGCAGATGCGCATGGGTTTGGGTAAGGTGCTGCTGCAAGAGCCCGACATTTTGCTGCTGGACGAGCCCACCAACCACCTGGATCTAGAAACCATCGAGTGGCTAGAGGGTTACCTCAAGGGCATCAACACCCCCATGGTGATCGTCTCCCATGACCGGGAGTTTCTAGATCGCCTCTGCACCCAAATTGTGGAAACGGAGCGGGGGGTTTCCACCACCTACCTGGGCAACTACAGCGCCTACCTGGCCCAAAAGGCCGAAAACCGCGCCGCCCAGCTCAGCACCTACGAGCGCCAGCAAAAGGAAATTGCCCAGCAGCAAGCCTTTGTGGACCGCTTCCGGGCCAGCGCCACCCGCAGCACCCAGGCCAAAAGCCGTGAAAAGCAGCTAGAGAAAATGGCGCGCATCGATGCCCCCATCACCGATGTGCGCACCCTCAAGTTTGAGTTTCCCCCCGCCCCCCGCAGCGGTCGAGAGGTGGTGCAAATCGCCGACCTCACCCACTATTACGACGACAAGATTCTGTTCCTGGGGGCCAATCTAGAGATTGAACGGGGCGATCGCATCGCCTTCCTTGGCCCCAACGGCTGCGGCAAATCCACCCTGCTGCGGTTGGTGCTGGGGCGCGAGAAACCCCAAGAGGGCACCGTCGCCCTGGGCCAGCACAACGTTCTGCCCCAATACTTTGAGCAAAACCAGGCGGAAGCCCTAGACCTGAACACAACCGCCTTCGACACCCTGCAAGCGATCGTCCCCGACTGGAAGATGGAGCAGGTGCGGGCGCTGCTGGGTCAATTTCTCTTCAGCGGTGACATGGCCTTTAAAACCGTGGGTGCCCTCAGCGGGGGCGAAAAAGCCCGCCTCGCCCTGGCCTGTATGCTGGTGCGCCCCGCCAATCTGCTAATTCTGGACGAGCCCACCAACCACCTCGACATCCCCGCCAAAGAAACCCTAGAAGCGGCCCTGCGCCAGTACGACGGCACGGTGCTGCTGGTGTCCCACGATCGCTTCTTTATCTCCCAGGTGGCCAACAAAATCGTGGAGGTGCGGGATGGGGAACTGCGCCTCTATCGCGGCGACTACCACTACTACCTCGACAAATTAGAGGAGGAGCGGGCCGCCGTGAAGCGGGCCGCCCAGGCGGCGGAGCAGGCTGCCAAAGCGGAAGGCCGCCGCCACAAGGAAAAGGCAAAGCAAAAGGCCAAA
>JAQCHG010000447.1 GCA_027619675.1 Cyanobacteriota bacterium | reverse complement strand
CCCCAGCTCCCCCACCCAAGGAAACGGTTGGCAAACTTACGCCGCGCTGCACTAGCTGCCCCCAGGCCCCAGGCACCCGTTGCCATCGCGATCGGGCCATCATCGGCAGCGTACCCTGGCAACAATTCCCCCAAACCGCTGCCCGTACCATAGGCATGGCCCAAATCCATGTCGCCTAGATCACCTGTGCAAGATCCCTGACTGTTGGACAATAGCCACTCCCTTTGCCCTAGAAGTCCGTTAGCCCCATGGCGATCGCCATCGTCCGACAGTTAAATGAGGACTACCTGCAAGATCTCTGTGCCCTCTACCAGATCGCAGCCCCAGACCGCACCCGCCGCGATATTCGACGGATGCTGGCCAACAGTGACGTTGTGCTGGGGTTGGTGGATGACACCAGCGATCGCCTTGTGGGTTTTGCCCGCATTCTGACGGACTTTGTCTATGAAGCCCTACTGCTGGATGTGATGATTGGCGAGAGCCGCCAAGGGCTAGGGCTGGGGCAATATCTGATGGAAACGGTGTTGGCCCTGCCAGAACTGCGGGCGGTGCGGGATATTCAAGTGCAGTGCCCACCTGATATGGTGACCTTCTACAGCCGTTGGGGCTTCTCCCCCAGTTTCCAGGGGACCGTCTCCATGTGCCGCCCCCATAACCGCCCCTAAGCCAGCCTTTCAGTCTTTTATGAGCCCAACCCATAGCTTCCTAGCCGTTCTCGTGGCGGTGTTGTGGGGTTTTAATTTTGTTGCCATTGAAGTGGGGTTGGGGGAATTTCCCCCGCTGCTGTTTGCCGCCCTGCGGTTTGTAGTGATTGCCTTTCCGGCGGTGTTGTTTGTGCCCCGTGGGACCATGCCCTGGCGCTGGATTGGGGCCGTGGGGCTGGCGATGGGGGTGTTTCAGTTTGGGTTTCTCTACATTGGCATGGCCCAGGGGATGCCCCCTGGCCTATCGTCTCTGCTGGTTCAGTCCCAAGCCCTGTTTACCCTGGGGCTATCCACAGTGCTGCTGCGGGATGTGCCCCGACGGCAGCAGTGGCTCGGGGTGGGGGTGGCCCTGGCGGGGATGGGGGCGATCGCCCTGGCCCGAGGGGGGCAAGCCCAAATACTGGGGCTCTTTTTAGTGCTGGGGTCTAGCTTTTCCTGGGCCATGGGCAACATCTGCCTCAAGGTGGCCGGTATCGGCAGCAGTTTTCGCCTGTGGGTATGGATGGCCCTGGTGCCGCCGCTGCCGTTGCTGCTGCTGTCCTGGCTATTTGAATCGGGGCAGGGGGCGGCGCTGCGGTCCCTCAGCCCTTTGGGCATCGGCACCATTCTCTACACCGGGTTAATTTCTTCCCTGGTGGGGTTTGGCTTTTGGGCCTATTTGGTGCAGCACTACTCCCCCAATCGAGTCGCCCCCTTTTCGTTACTGGTGCCCATCTTTGGCATGGGGTTTTCGGCTTGGCTCTTGGGCGATCGCCTGTCGGGGCTAGAGGGGCTGGGGGCTGTTTTGGTCTTTGCCGGGTTATCCCTCGCCGTACTGCCCCCCCGGCGCAGCCCAGAAGAGCCGATACGCAGGCAGGAGAAAACCCAACCATAGGGGGCCAGATTGGGTTGCGCTAACCCTACAAATTTAGGTTCGACAAACCATTAGCGCTGATAGCGGGGATCATCCCAATCGAAGCCTAAGGTTTGGGCGCTGGGGGTTTTCGGTCGCCAAGCCACCTCGCTGCCGTAGGTGCCGGGCCGCCACCGTTGACGATGGGTACTGGAGTTGGGGCTTTCGCCAGCTACGGACTGCCCCTGCAACTGGGCCTTATTGACCCGCTTCAACGCTTGGAGGGCACCCTGCCAATCCATGTCGGGGCGATCGAAGAGTTGGCGTAGGGCTTGCAGTACCGCCTCGCTATCGCGGTTGCCGGGATGAATGATGGGTTGAGAAGCCCGCAGGGGATCCACCTGGACGGCGGCGATCGCCTGTCTAACCACCGTCTCCAGTTGTTTCCCAATTTCTCGCTGGGCTCGTTGTTGCTGAAACTTCAGCCCTTGGGTGCTGGAGGCATAGAGAGCGGGCAGGCGATTGAGGGCGTAGGTTTCCACCTCAGTCCGCTTGATAAAGCGCAGCACGCGGGGGGGGAGATGTTCCAACTGACGGTCAACCTCGCGTTTAACCAACACTTCAGTGATGTTGAGGTACTGGGAGGGAGGAGCGGATAAAGACTGCACCATGGGATTTTCAGGATTCAAAGGAACATCATGGGGTGGGGTCGAGCCCCGTGGATCAACGGAACTGGTATCAAGGCATTGCAACCATTACGGTAAGCAGCGGGTTAGCTATCGGTAGCCTTGATTAACCTCGCCTTAAGACCCAAGATACCTTTGGAAAGCTCTCCGTGCATATACGTAACTGGCAGGTTCTTAAAATCTTCAAGGTCAACTGAGAACCCTTTATACTTGCCCCCCGTACCCAGAACCGAAACATAACCCCATCAACCCTTTGATGAGCTTGGATTGCAAGTTGAACCTTCGCCGTTCTGGGGTCCGCAGTCAGCCCCTCTAACACTGGATGATCTCCAACCCATTAGGGCCAGAGAGTATTAATTGCAACGACAATTACGGATACATCCGCGGCGGGTTAGGGGGCCGCAGGGGAAAGCTGAGCAGCAGGACAGAGATCCGCCAATTCGCAGCGATCGCAGGCGGGGTTACGGGCCATGCACACCGCCCGCCCATGGTAAATGAGGCGAATGGACCAGTTTTCCCAATCCGCCTGGGGTAAAAGCTTCATTAAATCCCGCTCAATTTTGACGGGGTTATCGTGCTGGGTGAAGCCCAGGCGATTACTCAACCGTTTGACATGGGTATCCACCGTCACCCCGGCATTGATGCCAAAGGCATGGGCCATCACCACATTGGCGGTCTTGCGGGCCACCCCCGGCAGGCTGATCAAGTCCTCCATGCGCTGGGGCACCGCGCCGTCAAACTCCGCCACAATTTTTTCGCAGGCGGCCCGGATATTCTTGGCCTTGTTGCGATAGAAGCCCGTGGACTTGACCAGGGCTTCCAATGCCTCCGGTGGGGCGGTGGCCATGGCCTCGGCGGTGGGGAACCGGGCAAATAGGGCGGGGGTGACCTTATTTACCCGTTCGTCGGTGCATTGGGCGGAGAGGATGGTGGCCACCAACAACTGCACCGGGGTTTCATAATCCAGGGAGCAGGTGGCATCGGGATACAGGCGCTTGAGGCGGG
>JAQCHG010000446.1 GCA_027619675.1 Cyanobacteriota bacterium | reverse complement strand
CGGGTTGTCACCCCCTTGATCCTGGGCTCTAGCGTGTTGTTCTTTGCCGGGTTGTTTTTTGCTTATGTGGCCCTGATCCCGGCGGCCCTCAACTTCTTCATCAACTACGGGGCCGATGTGGTGGAGCAGCTTTGGTCCATCGATCGCTACTTCGAGTTTGTGCTGCTGCTGCTGTTCAGCACCGGACTGGCGTTTCAGGTGCCCGTGGTGCAGTTGCTGCTGGCCCTGCTGGGGGTGGTGAACTCTAAGCAAATGCTGTCCGGCTGGCGCTACGTGATGCTGGGGGCAGCGGTGCTGGGGGCGGTGTTGACCCCCTCGACCGATCCCGTCACCCAGAGTTTGCTAGGGGGGGCGGTGTTATTCCTTTATTTCGGCGGCATCACCATGGTGAAGCTAGTGGGGCGGTAGGCTAGTAGTCTGCCAAACCTATCGCGATTGCCCTGCCATGAAATCGGTGATTACCGTTCCGCTGCCTGACCAAACCTACGATGTGGTGATTGCGCCGGGGGGCCTAGACCACGTGGGGGCTTGGTTAGCGGCGGCGGATGCCCCCCTGATCAAGCCGGGACAAAAGCTGTTGCTGGTGTCCAACCCCGCCATTTTTAAGCACTATGGCGATCGCGTTGTCACCGCCTTGACCCAGGCGGGCTATCGGGCCAGCGTCTGCATTTTGCCCGCCGGGGAACGCTACAAAACCCTGCGATCGGTGCAGAAAATCTACGATGCCGCCCTCGCCCACCAACTGGAGCGGGGGTCTGCCCTCGTGGCCTTGGGGGGCGGCGTGATTGGGGACATGACCGGATTTGCCGCTGCCACCTGGCTGCGGGGCATCGCCTTTGTGCAAATCCCCACCTCCCTACTGGCCATGGTGGACGCCTCGATGGGGGGCAAAACTGGGGTTAACCATCCCCAGGGCAAAAACCTGATTGGGGCCTTCCACCAGCCCAAACTGGTGGTGATCGATCCCCAGGTGCTCAAGACCCTGCCGATCAGAGAATTCCGGGCCGGGATGGCCGAGGTGATCAAATACGGGGTGATTTGGGATACGACCCTGTTTGCCGCCCTAGAAGCGGCCCCCCGGCTGGATCAATATCGCCATGTGCCGCAGGACCTGCTGCAAACCATCCTGACCCGTTCTTGTCAGGCTAAGGCGGATGTGGTGTCCCAGGACGAAAAGGAAGCGGGGCTGCGGGCCATCCTCAACTATGGCCACACCATTGGCCACGCCATCGAAAGCGCCACCCACTACCGGGGGGTCAACCACGGGGAGGCGGTGGCCATCGGCATGGTGGCGGCGGGGGATCTGGCCCTGGGACGCGATCGCTGGACCCCGGTTGAAGATCAGCGGCAGCAGGCCCTGTTAGAAAAAACCCAGCTCCCCACCCGCATCCCCAGCGGCGTGGCGGCGGCGGATCTGATCAATCTGCTACAGGCCGACAAAAAGGTGCAGGCGGGCCGGGTGCGGTTTATCTTGCCCGATGCCCTGGGGTCGGTCAGCATTACCGACCAGGTCAGCCCCGAGCAGATTGCCCCCGTCTTGGCTGCCCTGGGGGCGGTGTAGCGCCCACCCGATTATCGCGAGGCAGACGGTTGGGGCACCGCGATCGCCTCCCGCAGGGCAATCACCTGATCATGGGATTTGGGGCGATAGCTGCGGCGATGGTATTGATCTAGGTGGCGAAATAACGCCACAGGCTTGACTACCCGGCAGCTAAAGAATTCCACCAGCACCGATTGATCTTCCAGCACCTTGACCTTGGGGGACAGATCCTGAGGTGGTTTACTGCGCCACTGCCAGGGCTGTTGGCTGGGGATGCGATCGAGGAGGCGATGTTGACTCCAGCGGCGGAACGGCCCAGTGCGGCCCAGTTCCTTGTATTCCCGCATCAGCAGCGAGGCGGCAATGTAGGAGGCGGCGCTACTGTTGCCCTCAACCCCTTCCATCACATGGCCCAGGGCTCCCTGGGGGTGGGGCGGGGCACCGCTATTCAGGCTATCGGTGAGGGCCTGCTCCAATTGTTCCGTGGTGCTCATCAACTCTGGCAAGGCCCAGGTCACGCCAATCCCCCCTTGGGGCTGGCGTTGTAGATAGGTGACTAATCGCACCTTGGGCTTAAGTTGCAGCCCCGGCAGTTTGTAGAGCACCGCAGCGGGATCAATGGTGCTGATAAACCAGCGGCCTTCGCTATTGGGGGCGGGTACCGCCTCTTCCGCAAACCCCCCGACGCGAAACAAATCTCCCAAGGCGTCGAGGGTGCTGGGCTCCGGGAAATCAGAGGCCCCTAGATTTTGATCGGCACTAGGCTGTTGTTCAGAGGGGGGCAGTACCAGCTTCTGGCGAATGTGCTGGCTGACCTTTTGAACCGCATCTAGGGAAAAGGTTTGCAAAGCCATGGGCAAGACAACGATGGGGCTAGGGGGTGGAGACAATCCAAACCAGACGCTTTGTTACAAGGCGGTTACAGCCCCTAGCTGATGGGTTGGAGCGGGCGTGGCCCTGGGGTTCTCGGCAAGAATTTTGTCGCTGATGGTCCACACACCCTCAGGTCTACCCCTTAGTTATCCCGGATAGTCCCCCCTTTACCCCCGTTTGTTGCCATTCTACAAACAGCAAATAATTGTTCCCTGGCCCGTTATGGGGGGCTGCGGTGGGGCGCTATGGGGTAACGTTCATCCAGCTTTGGCGCTGGTGGGATTGATGGGCTAGGTCCATCAGCAGTTGGGAGTAGACCCCTTCCTGAATACTCGGGGCGGTGGCACTGCCCCGGTCAATACAGGACACCCAATGGTCCACCACGCGAATAAAGGGGGCAAGACGACCATCGTCGTAGATTTTGGGAAAGGCCAATGACGCTGGAATGGGGATGGGGGCCAAGGCTTCCCCGGCAGGTGCCCCGTGCAGTTCAAAGCCATGGACATAGTCCTTCAGATTGGCACTGCCCAGTACGAGGGTGCCGCGATCGCCATACCCCTCCCCCCAATGGCCTCGCCCGCCGTAGGTGACAGAACTGATGGTGATTTGGCAGGGGGTACCGTCCATCAACTCCAGCATCACCGTGCAGGTGTCATCGGCATCCACGGGCTTGGGTTCCCCCGTGGCCGGATCGGGCCGCTGGGGAATGGCGGTGGTGAGGTTGGCGCATAGACGTTTCACCGGGCCAAACAACCAGGCAATGTAGTCAAAGGTGTGGGAGGCAAAGGCCCCCAGGGCCCCCCCCCCCTGATCCTTCA
>JAQCHG010000445.1 GCA_027619675.1 Cyanobacteriota bacterium | reverse complement strand
CATTGGACACCAGGCTAAAGGCCGCCCCAAACAGCAGGGCTAACAGCACCCCCAGGGCCAGACTTTGCACCGAAGCCACCACCGCCGCCACCAGGGCCATTGCTGCCAGCCCGCCCACCATGGTGCGACGGTTGCCCAAACGGGTGGCGATCGCCCCGGCAGGTAAAGCCGTCACCGCCAGGGCCAGGAAAATACTGCCCATGACCAAGCCCACATTGGCGTTGGGCACCTGGGCCTTGAGCACCTGGGGAAAGCTACCCATCAACAACCGGAACCCCAGGGTTACCCCCGCCCCCGCCCCAAACACCAGCACCAATTTGCCCCAGGGCAGAGCCGACAAGGGGGTCGAGGGTGGAGCCGCCACCGTGGGCGCTACCGCTGAGTTGGGTCCCACCCAGCGCAGGGCCAGCGCCGCCACCAGCAGCACCGTGGAGCCAATGGCGAAGGCGGCGATCGGCCCCAGGCTCAAAATGAAGCCATTGGCCAACGGTCCCGTGGCCCCCGCCAAGCCCCCCACCAGGGTCAAGACGCTGGCGGCCTGGGGCAGTTGGGTGCGAAAGGCATAGCGCCCCAGCAAAGACATGGCCGGACTGCGAAAGATGGTCATCGCCAAGGCCCAGGCCACCAGCACCAGGGGCAAGGCCCACCGCAACGCCGCCCCCTGCCCCCAAAACAGCACCGTGGGGATGATGATGAAACACCCCGCCGCCAGCACCATGCCCAGGCTCACCAGGGGGAAACGGGTGCCCACCCGATGCTGCATCCGGTCGGAGAAGGTGCCCATCAGGGGCTCCATCACCATGGCCAGCAGGTTTTCAATCACCAGCAGCCCCGTGGCTAGCCCTTCGGGAAAGCCCAGCCGGGTCAACAATTCCACCAGGTACAGGTTGTAGATCACCCAGGTCAGGGCGATCGCCCCCTGCACCCCAGCTAAGCCACACACTTGTCCCCACAGGATGGGGGATGAGGACCGAGTATCCACAGTCATAGGCGGTCGGGAGAGTATTTACGACGATCAACGGCAGCCCTGGCAATCGCTCTACCCTGGCCACATCCCCATGGGAGCATGGCAATGGCCAGGTAGAACATTACCAGTCACCTGCCTTCGACCTTACTGCACAAAACCGGGTTCCCCCGCCCAATTTCCGAGGGCCTGTCAGAAAATGTCACCGTTCGGACCGCCGCCACCCGGTCCCGCCGCCTCAACCCTGCCCTACAGCAGCCGTTCTAACCGCTGACGAATATCCGCCAATTCCGCATCGGAGAGATCGCTCGGGGAGGTCGCTGGGGGTTTGGGGCGATCGCCCGGCTTTTGGTCCGGATCCCAATCCATGGCATCCACCATCGCCTCCGGTGGGGTAACTAAGGTACCTGTGGGCACCAACTTGCAGTCAAACCCCGCCCCCTGGCAAAACTCCATCACATCCTCGTCTTCAATGGCTTCCACCGTGGGGGAAGGGAAATCCTGGGCCTCTAGCATCAGCCCAAACCGGAGGGCGTCGTCTTCATCCTCAAACATCAGCACCGTGTTGCGACCATTGGCCTTGAGGGAATGGATGCCCTCGTTGTCCGTCCCGGCGTTGAACAGCAATATGTAAACCCGCATCCCCTTTCCCATTAATGAGCCTTAATCAAAATAGTCTCTGAGTATCTTAAGGTCAGTCTGTTCTCCGACCCCGATTTGGCTGACCCTTCCTACCCAATCCGATGGGGTAAAGCCATGCCCAATCCGTTCCAACGGGCAACACATCCATTAAACTGCCGTCAGAGAGTCCATCTGTCATTGTGATTGCCCATTGGGGGAGGGTTGAGTCGGGTCCTTGTGTTAGGGCCTAACCCACCCCATGCCCCTTGGGTGAAGTGTGGGGAGCATGACCAACTCACCGAATGGGCAAGGTCCAGAGCCCAATGAATCCAACCCATTGCCCTTGGAAACGGGCGATCGCGGGGCACGTCGTCAACGGCCCTGGGGACGCATTGCCCTGGTGTTGGGGGCGATCGCCGTCCTCACCGGAGCCGGTAGCGTCTGGTGGGCCTGGATGTTTGTGAATCGACAACTCTCCCCCTGGGCCTCCCGCACCCTGAGCGAGACCCTACAACGGCCCGTGGAACTGGGGGCGGTGGAGCGGGTGTCGCCCTTTGGGGTGCGGTTTGGCCCCTCGGCGGTGCCCGCCACAGAGGCGGATGCCGACACCCTCTACGTGGACTCGATCCACGTTGGGTTCAACCCCCTGCAACTTCTTCGCCGTCGCTTTCATCCCCACATCACGGTGAGCGGGGCGCAGCTATATGTGGAGCAGGATGCCGACGGACAGTGGGTGGATTTAGATCTAGATCTGCCGGAGCGGGAACCGGGGGCCGATCCCTTCATCGCGGTGAACCCCACCATTCGGCTAGATCAGGTCAGCGTCATGGCCCTGCCCTACAGCGAGGATAGGGACACCCCGCCGCCCCTGGTGACCCTGGATCAGGTGGCCGGCACCGTTGCCCTCACCCGGCACAGCAATATCCGCGATCCCCGGCTGCCAGAGGACCCCCGCGCTCGGGTGGATGCCCAGCAGATCCGCCTGGACCTCCAAATCAGTCCAGACCAGGCGGGACAGGTGCAGGTGCAGGGGGAACTGCTGCAATTTTTGGATGATCCCGCTGATCTAACGCTAACGGCGCTGGATCGCTTCCAGGGTAAGCTGGCGGTGGAGGTGCAAACCTTGGCCCTCAGCCCTCTGGCCCCCGTAGCCCTGGCCAGCCTGCCCCTCTCCTTGCCCCTGGCGGTTACCGCTGGGGATCTGAATGGGGCGGTGGAGGTGGATCTGACCCCGCTGGAACCGCCCCGCTGGACGGGATCCCTAGCCCTCACCGAGGGGGCGATCGCCCCCGACGGGTTTGACCAAGCCATCGACAACATTGGGGCGCGGTTGCGGTTCCAGGGCAACCGCATCGCCCTGGAGGATGGGTCGGCCCAGTATGGTCCCCTCACCGCTCGGGCCGGGGGATTAATTTATAGCCGCACCGGCTACGACCTGACGGCGGAAATTGAGCCCTTTGACCTGGCGGATCTGACCGAAACCCTGCCCATTGATCTGCCGATTCCAGCCACCGGGACTTTCCGGGCTGAGGGCACGGTGACGGGTCCCCTGGCGGATCCCGAGATCCAGGCCCAACTGGTGTCCGTAGACACGGTCACCCTGGATAAGGTGAGCTTTGCCGCCCTAGGGGTAACCCTGACCTACACCCACCCCACCC
>JAQCHG010000444.1 GCA_027619675.1 Cyanobacteriota bacterium | reverse complement strand
GGACAGCAGCTATCGCCGCATTCCCGAGTTTTATGAAACCTGGCGCTGCGCTGGGCTGCGGGTGATGGAAAACGAGATGGACCTGGCCCACCCCACCTTTGTCCACACCACCACCTTTGGCAGCGAAGACCACCCCACCCCTGATTCCCTAGACCTGGAGGAAACGGAGTGGGGGCTGCGGGGCACCGGGGTGCTGGGGGTGGTGAACCCTGAGTTGCAGCAGCAAAACCTGAAGATGGCGGATGGCCAAACCTTCCGCACCCTGACCATGGAGTGGTTTATGCCCTTCACGGTGATGCTGAAGATCCAATACCCCAATGGTTTGGTCCACATCATCGTCAACACCATGACCCCCATTGACGATGGCACGTCCCAGATGGTGCAGTTTTGCCTGCGCAACGATACGGAGGCCGACACCGCCGCTGCCGATGTGGTGGCCTTCGATCGCGCCGTCACCCTAGAGGACAAGCGGATTCTAGAATCCACCGACTACGATGTGCCCCTGGTGATGAACCGGGAGGAGCATATGTTTACCGATCAGCCCGGCATCCTCATCCGCAAGAAGGTGGCCGCCCTGTTGCGCACCCATGGGGAAGTGGAACAAACCCGCCACGGGGCGCGATCGCCGGAACCTGCCCCTCGGGAGACCGTACTCACCTAAGCCCCCTGAGATCCACGATTGACAATTCTTAGGATTCTGGCGATCGTGAATCGCCAGAACCTTCCAAAACCATCCCCCTGGTTCATTGGTGTGGCTGCGTCAGTCCTGCCCCAGAGGCCATCTGGGCCGGGTTAGTGGGATGATGCAAACGGATCATTCAAGAACTGACGAACCCTTCCCAGCCTTGCGCCCCAAAGGCTGAGGTTTTGGGGCGATCGAGGGTCAGTTCCTTTGGCAATGGGCTTGCCTGCAATCACAGTATGTAAGGTCTATGACTACCCTGGCAGTTGACTCCGTCCCCCATGGCTTTCGGGGGGCAATTTTGGATTTTGTTGGCGATCCCTTTTATGGGGCGATCGAGGATTGTGTGCGTTACTGGCCCGATGGGCTACTGGTGGTGGCGGCGGGGCGAGTGGTGGCCTGTGGAGCCTACGATGACCTGCAAGGGGAATTTCCCAATTTAGACATCACTGCCTACCCCCATCGCCTGTTGATGCCGGGGTTCATCGACACCCACATCCACTTTCCCCAAATGACCATGATGGCTGCCTACGGGGAGCAGCTTTTGGCGTGGCTAGAACGGTACACATTTCCAATCGAAGCCCAGTTTAAAGACCCGGCCTTTGCTCGCCCCATGGCCGATCGCTTTTTGACAGAGCTGTTGCGCCATGGCACCACCACCGCTCTCGTGCTGGCCGCTGTCTTTCCAGAATCAGCGGAGGTGCTGTTTGAGGCGGCGGCGGCCCGCAACCTGCGCCTGATTGCGGGCAAGGTGATGATGGACCGCAACGCCCCGGACTACCTACTGGATACGGCGACGGACAGCTATGCCGATAGCCGTCGGTTGATAGAAACCTGGCATAAGCGGGGGCGGTTGCTCTATGCGGTGACCCCCCGCTTTGCGGTCACCTCCACCCCAGAACAGTTGAGCTTGGCGGGCAAGTTGTTGCAGGAGTTCCCGGATGTGTATCTGCACACCCACCTGTCGGAAAATGTGGATGAGGTGGCCCTGGTGAAGGCCACGTATCCCGACCACGATGGCTACCTGGATGTCTATGACCGGGCCGGGTTGGTGGGCGATCGCTCTATTTTTGCCCATGGGGTGCAGTTGACCGAGGCAGAATTTGCCCGGTTGTCGGAGGCGGGTGCGGCGATCGCCTTTTGCCCCAGTTCCAACCTATTTCTGGGCAGCGGCTGTTTCCCCATTGAGAAGGCCAAGTCCACAATCACCCCCATCAAGGTGGGCCTAGGGAGCGATGTGGGGGCTGGCACCAGCTTCTCGATATTGCAAACCGCCCAGGATGCCTACAAGGTGGCCCAACTGCGGCGGCAAAAACTATCGGCGTTTCAGGGCCTTTTTCTCGCCACCCTGGGGGGTGCCCGTGCCCTCAACCTAGAAGCCCACATCGGCAACTTCCTCCCCGGTAAGGAGGCGGATTTTGTCGTACTGGATCCCTGCGCCACCCCAGCCCTGGCCCTGCGCCACCCCAACAGTCTGGCCCAAAATCACCCCGTCGGGACCGTTGCCCCCGACCTCGAAACGGTGGCGGATCTGGCCTTTGCCCTGATGCTGCTGGGGGATGACCGCGCCATCACCGCCACCTACATTCTGGGAGAACTGGCCTACGACCAGTCGGCCTAGGGGGCTGTCAGTGTTCAAACTGGATTCAACATCCTCTAAGCCTCATCCAGATTCAGAACTGGAGTTTGGCGTCCGAGCCAAACTCACCGCCTGTGGCACCGCTTCTTCCCAAGGAGCGGTTTACTCACAATTTGATTAGACGTTAGTCCCAACCTGAGTTTGGGTTAAGTGGCATTCCCGTTCCTGTCGGGGCGCACTAGCGAAGCTATGCCCCTAGGGCTATGGGTTTGCGCCCTGCAATCAGTGGCATTTCCGCCCGACATTGGACTCAGATATCGGGTTGTCCGATACCTTTTCAGGGCGCAGACCCCTGCTACGGATTCTCTGGGGTGAAGCGTCACGACCTCTCCTCTATCGACTGATCCTGAACTGAGGTTAGTCCCACATTGAGCAGGGGCTCCGGTTCCTCTCTTACTTGGCCGCTCAAATATATGTATGATGCATGTATATTGGTTCCATGCTCCATAGAAACCCATGCAGTTACACCCATGAACCAGGGCCTTAAAGCCCCTTGCCCCAACGACAGGCCGGGGTGCGGGAGCATTTTGCATAAGCCCGGCCCCCAATAACGCTCCAGTTGTTTCTGCTGCAAGCGCCACCATGACCGATCCCAGAACGGCAAATCTGCTGGGGGCCTTAGCCTTGGGCTTGGCCGACAGCATCCAACAGGTTGCCGCCACCCAGGCCGAATCCGGTGGCGAGACCGCCGCTGCCCTCGTCACCTTGGGGGCAGAACCGGGCCTTTCCCTAAACCATCTCAGGCAGATCCTGCATCTGTCGCAACCTGGCACCGTGCGCCTGGTGGATCGCCTCGCCAGCCAGGGCTTAGTGGAGCGGCGATCGGGGCGGGATGGCCGCACCCTGGCCCTTTACCTCACCCCGGCTGGACAGGCGCGGCGGCAAAGGATTTTGCGCGATCGCCGCCTGCCCCTCCAGCAGGCC
>JAQCHG010000443.1 GCA_027619675.1 Cyanobacteriota bacterium | reverse complement strand
GGGTTGCGGCCATAACTGAAGCGTTTGCAACCGGTTATTTCTACCGTAGAGTCTCCAGTGAGCTGTAGAGTCAACCCCCTAGAGCAGGGGGCCATAGCAGTGGCTAGTTTGGTTAGGAATGAGGATTGAATAACGCCACCCTTCTTGCTCCCTCACCCATGCTGGGGAGAGGGCTGGGGAGAGGGCTAGTCCGGATCTGATTGGGTTCGTGTTTCTAACGGAAGAAGAACCGTCTTTATTCAAAATTCTCTGCAAAATAAATCCCACCCCTAAAAGGGAACTGGGCTTGATAAACAAACCTCGATGGCTTGCGTCGGATGGATGAATCGTAATTCCTGAGCATGGAGATGGAGCCGCGTCGGAGTCGGTGACGGGCCATAGAGACGATCGCCCAAAATCGGGGCCTTCAACCCCTGGGCGGCGTGAACCCGTAACTGGTGGGTGCGTCCGGTCAGGGGCCAAAACGTGATGCGACTGTGACCCTCTCGGTAACGCATCACCCGATAGTCGGTCTGGCTGGGCTTGCCCCGCTGGAAATTGATGGTTTGGCGGGGGCGATCGCTGGGATCCCCCCACAGGGGCAACTCAATCCTGCCAGCCTCGGGACTGACCATGCCCATACAGATCGCCTCGTATTGCTTGGTCACCTGCCGTTGCTGAAACTGTGCACTCAGGTGGCGATGGGCTGCCGGATGGCGGGCCAACAGCACAATTCCCGACGTGGCTTGATCGAGACGATGCACCGCTTGAATGTCATCCTGCGGATATTGGCAGCGCAGGCGACTGAGGACGCTGTCTTGGCGATCGCCCGTGCGTCCCGGTACCGAGAGCAATCCGGCGGGTTTATCCACCGCGATCAGCTCCTCGTCTTCATAGAGAATTGGCAGGGTGAGATCCGTGGCAGCGGCGATCACCGTTGCTGCCGTGGCCCCCGATAACAGGAACCCCATGATCGGCTGGCAGCGATCGCGGCAGGGGCCATAAAACTGACCCGGCTGCTTGTCCCCCTGGGGCGGTCCCCACCAAAACTCCGCCATTGCCACCGGCTGCCAACCCTGGGTGGCGGCATAGTGCAGCAGCTTAGGGGCGGCACAATCCCCCGTACCGGTGGGCAATCCCTGGGGCATCAACGCCCCTAGGGTGATGGACTCCCCCGCAAAATTGCTCAACCGATACACCCCATGCATTTGGGCCTGGAGCTGGCGCGATCGGCGTTTGCGTTCACGTTTCAGCGCCTGAATCCGGGCGTCCGCTGAATCACAA
This sequence comes from Cyanobacteriota bacterium, assembly GCA_027619675.1. Classification (GTDB taxonomy): domain Bacteria; phylum Cyanobacteriota; class Cyanobacteriia; order Phormidesmidales; family Phormidesmidaceae; genus PCC-6406. The sequence continues at coordinate 1,984 of JAQCHG010000443.1, read as the reverse complement.
ATCCCTTGCAAGGGGGCGATCACCTGGTCCTGTGCTTGCTTGAGGCGTCGCCGTTGGATGCCCTCCTGCTGGCTTTGGCGATCCAGCTCGGCTAGGGCCTCCTTGAGGGCCGTGTCCCCTAGGGCACGAAGCGTGGCGTTGAGGTGCTGGCGCTGGTGCTGGCGATCCTGGCGGTGTTGGCGGTGTTGGGTAGCGAGCGATCGCCGTTTCTCCCCATAGATTTGCTGCTGCTGAGCCAACTGCGCTCGTTCAGGCAGGGTTTGCAGGGCCAAGATTTCAGCGGTGATCCGGTCCAGGTGCGCCAGGGTCTCCGTTTCCGCCAGGGCCACTTGGGCGCGTCCTGGGATGGGCGGCACCCATCCCTCCACCCAGCTATGGCCCTTCAATAACCCCGAAAATCCCTTCAGGATGACTGACTCCCCAGCAGCGGTTTTCGCCAGCAAGATGCCATACATCTTGCCCTCCTGGCCATGGTCATCAGGGGCCGCCGCTAGCTCGGCCATCAGCACTCGGGCTGCGGCCTCGGCGGCAGCGGTGCGGGGCAACCGCAACCAATGGCCCGTGCGGGGACAACGCCCTTCGTACACCATGGGGCCTACAGCACATTGGCCTGATAGGGGGTAAATAGCCGATCGTCCCCCTTGACCACCGTAATTACGGTTTTAATCCCGCCCCGACGGGTAAAGTCGCCGATTACCCGCAGTCCCACCGGGGCCAGTTCTTGCCAGAGGCGATCGGCAATCCTATTCACCACCGTCTCGTGGCTAATGCGCTGATCGCGAAAGCTATTGATGTAGAGCTTGAAGGCCTTGAGCTCTACCACCCAGTCCTGGGGCTGGTAGTCCACCACGATGGTGCCAAAGTCGGGATAGCCAGAGCGGGGGCAGAGACCGGTGAACTCAGGGTGTTCTAGATGGATGCTGTAGGGATTTTTCGAGGGGCTCGGCCACTTTTCGAGGGGCTCTAGGGCGGCCTGCTGAATGGCAATGTCCCCGTAGTGGTTGCCTTGATCTACGGCAACAGCAGGGGCGGCACCGCCAAGGGTGGGGTTTGGGGAAGAAGAGGCCATAACATTCAGGCGATCGCAGGTTACCTGCCCATCTTCCTACAATCGTGGCGGGTGCTAAGGATTAATCTCAAAGGAAATCGACTTGCCTTGGGGACCGGGTTGTGGACGCGGCTGTGGGTGCGGCTGTGGGCGCGGCTGTGGCGATTCCAGTCCTGCGGCTGGCGCTGGCATCGTAGGGGCTACCGACCCAGATGGGGCGGGGCTGACGGATGGGGTCGGGGTTGAAGTCAGGGGCAACTGAGGGGGGGCGATCGCGGTGGTGAGGGCTTTTAACTCGGAGCGGTTGGAGGCGATCGCCAAACCAATGCCCCCTAAAATCAGCCAGGGTAAAGCGATCTGGGGAGCGCCAAACCAAGTTTGGTGGCTGATCCACTCATAGCCCTGGGTGGCTATAAACATGACGCCACAACATAACAACCAAAGACGCAGCAATCGTTTACCCCCCGCTGGTTTCCCTACAGCTGATTTCCCTACAGCTGGTTACTTGCAGGATAATCAATTCCTTTCGGCTGTCAAGACCCATTGGCCTATCCTTGCCTTTGGCCGCTAAAGTAAAGAGCAGTCCTTATTTAAAGTTTTGAGTACCGTGGAACAACAAGACGTCATTACCCTGCTGTCCCGCCGAGAACTGGAGAAAATGCGCAAAGCGGGCCAGGTGGCGGCGGAACTTCTGGACTATTTAGAGCCGATGGTCAAGCCAGGGGTGACGACCCAATCCCTGAATGATGCCGCCGAAGCCTGGACCCAGAAGCGGGGGGCCGTCAGTGCTCCCTTGGGCTACAAGGGGCCGGTGATGGACTTCCCCCGCTCTATTTGCACCAGTGTTAACGAAGTGGTATGCCACGGCATCCCCAGTACTGATCAGGTTCTACGGCACGGCGACATTATTAATATTGACGTTACCCCCATTGTTGA
>JAQCHG010000442.1 GCA_027619675.1 Cyanobacteriota bacterium | reverse complement strand
AGCAGGGTACTTTCCGCCAACCGCTCTAACCTGTCCAACCTGGATTCTTCCGTGGCCATGACCCAACCCAAACCCGTAGGTTGATCCTACCCCACCAGCCGTTTCCCGCTGCAACGGCTGTCCCTGGCCCGGAGCAATCCGATACGCATGTGTACACACCTCCAGATGAGGAGTCCACACGTCTCAGTGATACGTCAACTCCTGCTCCAGAGATAGCCACGATCGCCCGCCTTCCGCCGGAAACGGTTGCCCCACCGATGTAGCCATGGCTCTGATCGTGAGGGGCTTGGCCTCACAGTGGCTAAGGTCCAACAGGGTTTGCTACCGTGATTGCTCGCAGCCGCTGTGGTGGGGAATGCCCCACCCCTGGTCCCGTCAGCGCGATCGCCCACCCCCATTGATCCGATGCTATGACTGTTCCCTCCACCCTTGTGACCCTGACCCTAGTAACGGCCCTCACCGTCGCCATCGGCGGTTGCCGACGGGGGGCAGAGAATAATGCTGGCGGCATTGCCCCCACCGCCACCTTTTCGACCCCCACGGAAGCGGGGGCAGCACGGCCCTCCACCCCCTTGGATTTGGCAGATGCCGCCACCGCTGCTAAGGCTGACGGGGCAGCCAATGGTGAGGCGGGGGAACCGTTGGGGGAACCGATCGCGGCGGTATTGACCGCTGAGGATGCCCAAGCGGAAATCAACCTGCGATCGCAGCCCACCGTTGACGCCGACATTGTGGGCTATGGCCTTGTGGGCGATCGCGTCACCCTGCTGCGCTCCATCGAGGCGGCGGACGGCTACGGCTGGTACTTCCTCAGTTTTGATGAGTCGGGGGCCGAGGGCTGGATTCGCGGCGACTTCATTGACACCCGAGCCCCCCAATCCTCCCAACCGGGCAACGATGCTGAGTCGGAAGATGCCTTAGCCGAAGCCCTGGATGGCGGCTGCGGAGGACCCCAAAATATCTCCCACTACTACAGCACCCCAAACTACAACATCTACATCTGTCAGGTGCGGGGCCAAGTGATCTACGTGGGCAACGAAAAGGGCACCCCGCAAGTCTTGCTGAGTGAAGAGGTGACGGCGGTGCGGGGCACCGATGGGGGCTACGTGGCCACCAACGGCAACTTTGAGTACCACATCAGCCCTACGGAATTGGTGGTGTACCGCCTTGATGACGCCGGGGACTATACCCAAATCTTGCAGGAGTCCGTCACCGCAGCGGAGACCTACTAATACAGCAAATCTTGTACAGCGAATCTTGATGACGCGCCCTTAGTGGGTCATTTGACCCGAACCTCGCCATTTCCAGACCGATCCTCCCGCCTGGGTTTGCAGTTCCCTCAGTAGGACAACAAAGACCTTGGGTTTCATGCTTCAACCCACGCTACGGGGGCCATTGTGAAAGGCTTGGGCATAGCGTGGGTAGAGCAGAGCGAAACCCACGAACAGGGCAGTTTGCCCTTGTCAGTAATGGCAATGAGCATGACGAATGGCCCACTAGATAGTCCTCAGGGAATTTTCAGCGGAGATCGCGGTTCTAGACCCAGGCCAACCGGGATAATGGGGCTGCACCCTTTTGCCAATAGCGCTGTGGAATTTGCCTTCATCATTGACCCCATCGATCGCCTCGACCCCGGCCACGACACCAGCGTAGCCCTGATGGAAGCGGCCCAAGCGAAGTAGGGGCAAGTTTGGATCACCCAGGCGGAATACCTGGGGGTGGAGCAGGGCACAGCCATGGCCCGCCTACAGGCGGTGACGTTAGTGCCCGTTACCCTGGGGGACAACCGTTGGCAGGCGGAACCCGTGTGGTACCACCTGGGGGAAACGGTCTACCGTCCCCTCGACAGCGTGGATGCGGTGTTTATGCGGACCGATCCCCCCGTGACGGTGCCCTACCTCTACACCACCTATGTCCTGGACTATGTGGACCCGGCCAAGACCCTCGTGGTGAATTCCCCCCAAGGGCTGCGGACGGCTAACGAAAAAATGTATGCCCTCCAGTTTCAGGAGGCCATTCCCGAAACCATCGTCAGTCGGGATAAAGCCGTCATCCGGGCCACGGTGGAGCGCTGGGGCCAAGCGGTGCTCAAACCCTTGGGGGGCAAAGCCGGGGAGGGAATTTTGTTTCTCTCGGCGGGCGATCGCAACCTCAATTCCATGGTGGAAATTAGCACCGGGCGGGGCCGGGAGCCCGTGATGATCCAGACCTATCTCCCCGCCGCAAAAGATGGTGATAAGCGGGTGATTCTGCTCCATGGGGAACCCATCGGTGCGGTCAACCGCATCCCCACGGGCAGCGAATTTCGCGGCAACATGGCGGTGGGAGGCCGGGTGGCTGCCGCCGCCATTACTGATCGCGATCGCGAAATTTGCGCCCAACTCGCCCCCACCCTGCGGCGAGACGGTCTGATTTTTGTGGGCATTGACATCATTGGCGGCTACTTGACGGAGGTCAACGTCACCAGCCCCACAGGCATTCGCGAAATCGATCGCCTGGATAATGTGCGACTGGGGGAGCAGGTGATGACCTGGATCTGCCAACACTGTCCTCGGGCTGCCTGAGTGGGAAGGGGGCAGGAGCTAGGAGTCAGGAGTCAGGAGCCAGGAGTCAGGAGTCAGAATGAAAACGTTTCATGTTCCTGCCGCTCCATCCCCCTAATCTCTCCAGGCAAGCTTCCGATCCCCAGAGAATCCGCAATCCAAAATCCGCAATCCTCCCCCTAAAGTTTCCGCGCGAGGGTGAGGCCGTCAGCAATGGGGACAAGGCTGAGATCCACGCGATCGTCCTGGTGCAATTTGGCGTTGAGGGCACGAATCTTCTCGGTGCGGTTGTCCTGCACTGTGGGGTCGGCCACCCGCCCTGACCACAGCACATTGTCGATCGCAATCAGTCCCCCCGGACGTACCAGGGTAAGGGCCTGCTCGTAGTAGGTGTCGTAACCACTTTTGTCGGCATCGATAAACGCAAAGTCAAAGGGCTCCGGCTCCGCTGCGATCAACGCCGCCAGGGTGTCCGTCGCTGGCCCCAGTCGCAGGTCGATTTTGGCCGCTACCCCTGCTTGTTGCCAATATCGTTGGGCGATCGCGGTGTATTCAGCACTGACATCACAGGCCACAATCCGCCCCTCCGGCGGCAGGGCCAGGGCCACCGCCAAGGTGCTGTATCCCGTAAAGACCCCCACCTCCAACGTCCGCCGCGCCCCCATCAACTGCACCAGCAGGGCCATAAACTGCCCTTGTTCTGGGGCAA
>JAQCHG010000441.1 GCA_027619675.1 Cyanobacteriota bacterium | reverse complement strand
GCGCGATCGCCTCTTCAATATTTCTGCCGATGGCCTGTGCATCACCGCCCTAGACGGGGTGCTCAAGCAGGTGAACCCCGCCTTTTGCGCCATGTTGGGGTATCCCGCTGAGGACCTGCGCGATCGCCCCTTCACCGATTTCATTGTGGCTGAAGACTTGCCCCCCACCCTGGCCGTACTGACCCAGGTGCAGCAGGGGGCGACGGTCCAACAATTGGAAAACCGCTATCGACGGCGGGATGGCCACCATTGCTGGTTGTCGTGGACCGTGGTCCCCTTTCTACAGGAAGGCTTGATTTACTGCTCGGTGCGGGATGTCACCCAAAGCAAGCGCACCGCTGAAATCCTGTACCAATACCAGCGCATGGTCTCAGCTACCCCTGACGGCATGGCCTTAGTGGCCCCCGACTACACCTACCGGGTGGTCAATCGCAGCTACTGTGAAAACCTGCAACGGACCGAAGCGGATCTGGTGGGGCAACCCATCGCCCAGATTTTGGGGGACGATCTGTTTGAAACCATCAGCCGTCCCCGGCTAGAGCGGGCATTAGCGGGGCAACAGGAGAACTACCAGGGCTGGTTCGATGCCTGCCAAGGCAAGCGGCAGTTTTTAGGCATTACCTATGCGCCCTACTACGACTCCGCTGGGGCCATTACTGGGGTGGTGGTGACGACCCGTGACCTGACGGATTTGAAGCGAGCAGAGATTGCGCTGCAAAAACAGGCGGAACGGGAGACGGTGTTGGCCCGCATCACCAGCAGCCTGCAAGAAACCTTTGATCTGCACAAAATTCTCGCGGATGCCGTAGACACGATCCGCACCTATTTTGAGGCCGATCGCGCCCTGGTGTACCAACTGCAAGCCGACGGCAGCGGTCAAGTGGTGGCGGAGTCCAGTAGGGCAGGGATTGCCTCCATGGCTGCGGTCACCCTGGATGATGCCTGTTTAGCGGAGCCCCACCGCATTCAGGCTTACCGCAATGGCAAGGTACAAAACATTGCTAACGTGGCCACCGCTAGCCTTGTCCCCTGCTACTTAGCGATGCTGCAACGCTATCAGGTGCAGGCCAACTTGGTGGTGCCAATTTTGGAAGGCAAAGAACTGTGGGGGTTGTTGGGCATACAGCAGTGCGATCGCCCCCGCCATTGGCAAGGGGAAGACATCGACCTGCTGCAACAGTTGAGCCAAAAGCTAACCCTGGCCATTCGCCAAACCCAACTGTACGAAAGCCTGCAATCCACCAATCAAACCCTGGCCTATCTGGCCAACCATGACGGCCTCACCAAAATCCCCAACCGCCGCTATTTTATGGAAACCCTGGCCCAGGAATGGCGACGGGCCATCCGCCACCAGCAGCCCGTCACCCTGATTTTGTGTGATGTGGATTATTTCAAGCGCTACAACGATACCTATGGCCATGTGTTAGGCGATCGCTGCCTCACCCGAGTGGCCAGCATCCTCCAACAATCCATCCGTCGCCCTGCCGACATGGTGGCCCGCTATGGCGGCGAGGAGTTTGTCATTCTGCTGCCCAACACCACCTGTGAGGGGGCGATCGCGGTGGTGAAAACCATTCAAGCGGGGTTCCAGACGGCGGCCCTCCCCCACCGCATGTCCCTGGTCAGCGATCAGGTCACCCTCAGCTTTGGGGTGGCCTGCCATATTCCCCAAGCCCAAGACATTTCCCGCTCTCTGCTCCAGCGGGCCGATATTGCCCTCTACGAAGCCAAGCAAAATGGCCGCAACCAGTATCATCTGGCGGCAGCCAACGGAGACGGTTTGGTTTCCCTCAGTGAACAGGAGGACTGAACCGTCCCAACTATTGCAGTTGGGGGCATTGCGGTTGGGGTAAAGGGCTGGTCAGAGCTGGCTGGGATCAATGCCGAGTTCTTGCAGTTTGGCCCAGGCGCGATCGCGTTCTGCTTGGGCGCGATCGCGTTCTGCTTGGGCGCGATCGCGTTCTTCAAAGACCTGATCCGGATCCTTGAAAGGTGTCCCGTCAGGATGAAACACCGCCAAGCCATCCTCAAATAGCTCAAACCGAATGCCCAAGGTGGGGGAGGTCCAAGGCAGTTGCATGGCCATGACTGGGGTCAAGTCCTCCTCTGGGGCCGACCGCACCAATGCCCAAAATTCAAAGGACTCTGGATCATAGAAAACCATTTCCAGCACCCCATAGCGATTGTAGAACGCCTGTTTAGCCAGCATTTCCCGAGCACTGTTACTGGGGGAAATAATCTCGAAGACCACTTGGGGCGGCATATCCGCTTCCTCCCATTGCTTGTAGCTGCCCCGATCGCCAGGGGGTCGCCCCAGCACTACCATGGCATCGGGGGCTTGGGACGGGGCGGGGGGTGTTTCCACGGGCACGGGGTACCACAGCAAATCCCCGGCCACAAAGGCCACCCGGTCCTTCAGTAGCCATTTCAAATTGCTAACCAGACGGACAATCCAAGCGTACTGTAGGGTGTTTTCGGCCATGGGTTTGCCATCGGACTCAGGGTAGAGAAATGCCGAGTAGTCACTAGCCGCAGAGGGCAGCGGTGACGCCGTAGGGGCAGGGTTTAGGGTCTCAACATTCGCCATGGCAAGGGTTGGAGTACATGGGGCAGGGTGTGCTTATTCTAGTCTGTGTAGGTTGGGTGGCACGAAGTGTGGGTGGAGCGTCTCCGAGAGGAGAAAACCCAACAGTCGTGGGTCTAGTCTTCAAAACACCATGCCTTCCCATTACTTCTGCGTCCGAATGTATCTTGACAGGTGATAAGCAGCGAGCTGAACCTCCTCCGGCTTCAATCGTTGAGGTTCATTCTGGATGAAGCTGGGTAGAGCCTTGGGGTTCAGCACCCATAAAGTACTGCGCTTGCCTTCAGCGGTAGGCCGAACAAACCATCCTGGAAAAACAATTACAGATTTGACGGGATACACTTTGCCCGTACTCTCCTGGAGGGTTTGTCGGCACCAATCCGCTTGAGCTTTGGCCTGGACAACTGGGTCACGATGGGGCGGACGACCGTTAAGCAATAGGGCTTCTCCATCAAAATGGATCTCTGAACGCCCCTTTCCGGGTTTGCTGTAGGTTTTAGTCTCGACAGTGAAAATGCCGCGATCGCTGATAATAATGTGGTCAATATTAAAGCCATTACCCAAGATATCGTGAAAGATTCGATATCCACTTTCCCTCAAATCTGACGTAAAGATTCAGGGGGCTACGCAGCCAAAGGGGTTTCATCCTCTGCCGAGGTTTGAGGCCGTAGGTCA
>JAQCHG010000440.1 GCA_027619675.1 Cyanobacteriota bacterium | reverse complement strand
CGGCAATCTAGCCAAACATCAGTTCAGCTTAAGTAACGCTCCCGTTTCTGTAGGGGCGTAAGGGCTTGCGCCCTGCAATCCGTATCATGCTCATGCCACCTTGGGTTCAGAAATCGTGTTACCCGATGCTTTCCCAGGGCGCAGACCCCTGCGCCCCTACAGCGTTTCCAGGAGGGAATAGGACGGCGTCGCTGCAATTAGGATTAGCCCGAACTGATGCACAATGCTCCCCAATCCTCGGTGTTCCTTTGGGGCAGGGGCTTGAGCTTCTGGTTCGTTGGTGTGGCTGTGTCAGTCCTGCCTCTGGCTCTGGCAGAGGAAACCCCGCCGCCAGGGTTAGCCTGAGTCAGCGGGGTATTGCCTGGGATCTTGGGAGCTATAGCCTGGATTTATGACCGAGGGCGCAGGTACCTGCGCCCCCATGGTTTCGGGACGGGTGGACTGCCGCCACCGGAGCCCTTACGCCGCCACGAGACCCCGGTGGCGGAGCAGGGCAGCAGTGCTGGGTTCGCGGCCCCGGAAGGCTTTGAACACCTCCATGGGGTGACGGCTGCCGCCCAAGGACAACACCGTCTCCCGGAAGCGGCGTCCGGTGGCGACGATCGCCGCCTCATCCTCTAGCCCCGCATCCTCAAAGGCAGCGAACGCATCGGCGCTGAGCACCTCCGCCCAGAAGTAGCTGTAGTAGCCCGCCGCGTAGCCCCCCGCAAAGATGTGGCTAAAGGCACAGAGGAAGGCGTCTTCCGGCAGGGGGGTGAGAATGCTGGTTTTCTGGGCAAGGCGATCGCGCACATCCCAGATGGTTTCATCGCCCCCCGGCTGATAGCGATAGTGCAGATCCAGATCCAGCCAGCCAAAGTTGACCTGCCGCAGGATGGCCGACCCCGTCATAAAGTTGCGGGCCGCGAGAATGCGCTGATAGATGGCCTCCGGCAGGGGTTCCCCGGTTTCATAGTGGCGGGCCAGCTTCAGCAGGGTTTCCCGGTGGTAGCACCAGTTCTCCATAAACTGACTGGGCAGTTCCACCGCATCCCATTCCACATTGTTGATGCCCGCCGCGCCGGGGTAATCCACCCGAGTCAGCATGTGGTGCAGGCCATGGCCAAACTCGTGGAACAGGGTTTCCACCTCCCGGAAGGTCATCAGGCTGGGTTTGCCCGCCACCGGAGGCGACTGGTTGCACACCAAATAGGCCACGGGCAGCCGCACCTGGTTGCCCATGCGGCCCCGGTTAATGCACTCATCCATCCAGGCCCCACCCCGCTTTTCAGCAGGACGGCTGTAGGGATCGAGGTAGAAGTGGGCGATCGCGCTGCCCCCCTCATCCGCCACCTGGAAGTAGCGCACATCGGGGTGCCACACCGGGGCTTGGCCATCGGCAGGGGTGATGGTGATGCCAAAGAGTCGCTGGGCCAGGGTAAACAACCCATCCAGCACCTGGGGCAGGGGGAAGTAGGGCCGCAGTTCCTCGTCGTTGAGGCCGTATTTTTCTTCCCGAATGCGCTCCGACCAAAAGGGCACATCCCAATGGGTCAAGTCCGCCGCTTCGGCGGCTCCCTTCTCAACGGCAAAGGCTTGCAGGGTGGCGAGGTCCTGCTGGGCTGCCCCGTAGCTGGCGGCCCGGAGTTCTTCCATCAACTGCTCCACCGCCGCCACGGAGGGGGCCATCTTGCGGGCAATGCTGAGGTCGGCGTAGGTGTCGTAGCCCAGGATGTTGGCCATTTCCTGGCGCAGGGCCAGGGTTTGCTCAATGATGGGCTGATTGTCCCAATCCCCAGCGGCGGCACGGGTCACAAAGGCCCGATACACCTGCTCCCGCAGGTCCCGCCGCCGACTGTGCTGCAAGAACGGGGCGCAACTGGGGTGGTCTAGGGTGATGTACCAAGGCCCTGCTTCCACGGTGGCCTCGGTTTCCCCGGCATCTTGAGCCGCTTGGGCCGCCAGGGCCAACAGGCTGGGGGGCAGACCGTCAATGTCTTCGGGGGTGGTGAGCTTGAGGTGAAATGCCTTGGTGGCATCCAGCACATGGTTCGAGAATTTGGTGGACAGTTCCGCCAGTGCCTGCTGAATTTCGTTGAAGCGTTCCTTCTGGGCTCCGGCTAGGCCCACCCCCGACAGTTCCGCATCCCGAATGGCGGACTCCACAATGCGCTGTTGGGCGGCTGCCAACGTGGTCCATTCGGGGCTGGCTTGCAGTTGCTTAAAGGCCTCGTACAGGGGTTTGCTCTGGCCCAAGCGGGTGGAAAACTGCACCAGGGCGGGCTGTACCGCCTCGTAGGCGTCCCGCAGAGCGGGGCTGTTTTTCACCCCCATCAGGTGGCCGATGATGCCCCAGCTCCAGCGCAGCCGTTCTTCAATGTGGGTGAGGGGCTCCACTAAGCCCGCCCAGGTAGGCTCAACATTGGCCTCTAGGGTTTCGAGATCCTGCCCTAGGGTGGCCAGCAGGGTTTGGATGCCCGGTTCCACATGGTCGGGTTGAATGGCGTCAAAGGGGGGCAACCCAGTGCCGATCAGGAGGGGATTTTGGAGGGTGGTAGCAGTCATAGCAGCCATGAAACGATAACAGTGAACGCAAACAACGGAGGTTAATCAAAGCCGTGTCGTAGGGTAGCAACCCGGATGGGGGTAAAGGCTTGGGTGCGATCGCACCGGATATCCCCAGATTATGAGGCGTTTAAGGGAAGGGCGATCGCAGGGAGTACAGCGCAGGGGCCAAAGCGGACTCATTTCGACTTTGATTTTAGCGCAGTTTCAGCCCAGTGTGCCCTGGCATGACCGCCGCCCCCCGGATCCCCGCTAACGGGGTGAGCCCGTCGGGGAAAAGGGGAGGAAATAGCGGGATACAATAGCCCCAGCCCCTCACCCTTGGAGACAGCCCCATGACCCTTGCCGTTGGCGACCCCGCCCCTGACTTTGCGTTGCCCGATGCCGAGGGCAACCCAGTCAAGTTGGCAGACCTCAAGGGCCAATGGGTGGTGCTCTACTTTTATCCCCGCGACAATACCCCCGGCTGCACCAAGGAAGCCTGTGGTTTTCGGGATGCCTACGACCAGTACCAATCAGCAGATGTGGTGGTGCTGGGGGTCAGCGCTGACGATGCCAAGGCCCATACCAAGTTTATTGCCAAACATCAATTGCCTTTTCCCCTCTTGATTGACGAGGGGGGGCAGGTGGCAGCGCGCTACGGCAGCTATGGCCTCAAAAAATTTATGGGCAAGGAATTCATGGGGGTGTTTCGCCACAGCTTCATCATTGGCCCCGATGGCACCCTGCAA
>JAQCHG010000439.1 GCA_027619675.1 Cyanobacteriota bacterium | reverse complement strand
CCCCAGCAGGCACATTCAACACCGCATGGTCAATGGCCTGCCAAGGTAAGGGGGATTGGGGCTGGGATTGGGATTGGGCCTGCGATCGCCCCCTCGGGGGATGGGAACCCATGGCAAGACTGCCTCCCCCCGCCTCGGATGCCGGGTCCCATTGCAAAAGGGTGTGGCCAAGACCGCCCCACCCCTGAATTTGACATTGCCATCCCCGCGCCCACCGCTGGCGGGGCACCGTTACCTTGGCCCCCGCCTGGACGGCCCGCTGAAGGATCCCCGCCAGATCCCGCACCCGAAAGGCCACATCCCCGACTCCAGGGGAATAGCGTTGGAGAAAGTCCTTCACCCCTTGCCCCGAGCCCTGGGGGTCCGATAACACCAGGCTGATGTTGGTATCCGTCACCCCCCCACCGCCCTCAACCCAGCCGGGGGTAAAGGGCGTCAGGGTGAGGGTGTGGATAAACCAGTCTTGCCACCTGCGGGCGTCTCCCACGTAGAGGTGCAGATGATCGATGTCCATGGCTGGCACCTTGACTACAGGGATACTGTACGGACTTGTTTTCGCCTTTGCACCTGTCTAGCAGCAGGATTTTGATCCCTGCCCCCCGTTACGTGGCGGTCCCTCTGGGAAATCCCCCGGATTCTCACGGCCCTTTCCCGTAAATGGCGTTAGCACTCCCAGGCAGAGGGGACTAGCGGGGATCGGGATGCCCTGGACTGAATCGCGCCGCCCTGACAACATCTTCTGCCCTGGGCATACTGGGAGCATTCGCACCATGACCTCCGCTGGGACGCATCTACCTCAGATCCCGCCTGCTTGGGAACCGCCCTCCGTATCTCTTTCCTCGTCGATTCGCCCTGCCCTCGCGCAGCGATCGCCCCAAGCAATCGGGACATTCACCCCTCGTCACTCCGTAGGCCATCCCGTGCTTGATGCACCCCCCGGCAAGCTTTTAATCGTTGATCCCGATGGGCAGAGCTATGGGCCACTGCACCTGTGCCTAGCAGAAGCGGGCCACCAAGTTTTGCGCGCCCACAGCGGTACAGAGGCCCTGAGCCAACTGGAACAAAGTCATCCTGATTTAGTGGTGCTGAGTTCCCAACTGTTGGAAACCAGCGGCTTCCTTTGGTGTCGGCAGGTGAAGGCCCACGCCCGCTATCGCCATATCCCCATCCTCTTTACGGGGCCGGGCGATCGCCCCCAAGATCGCCTTGAAGCCTTTGCGGCGGGAGGGGTGGATTTTGTCCCCCAACCCTTTTGGCCAGCGGAGATGATGGTCCGCATTCAAAGTCATCTCCAGACCGCCCGTTGGCAGCACCGCATTCAACACCAAACCCAGCGGGCCTTGGCGGGGCAAGCCACCCCCCTGTTGGCCAGTCTGCAACGCACCCTGCACCAGCAGGCCCAAAAACTCAAGACCCAAAACCAACAGCTTCAGGCGGAAGTGCAGGAACGGCAGCAGGTGGAACAAGCCCTGCGGCGGGAGCAACAAAAGTCTGAAAAGCTGTTGCTGAATATCTTGCCCCAGGCGATCGCCCATCAACTCAAGCAGTTTGAGGGCTCCCTGGCAGAACGTTTTGAAGACACTACGGTCATGTTCGCCGACATCGTGAACTTTACCCCCCTCGCGGCGGAGGTGAGCCCGCTGGTGCTGGTGGACTTGCTCAACCAAATTTTCTCCGCCTTTGATCAACTGGCGGAGAAATATCAGCTAGAGAAAATCAAAACCATTGGCGACGCCTACATGGTGGTGGGGGGGCTGCCCACTCCCCGCCCCGATCACGCCTATGCGGTGGTGGAGATGGCGCGGGAAATGCAGCAGGTGATTCAAGGCTTTACCCGCCACGATGGGCAACCGTTGCAGTTACGCATTGGCATCAACACCGGGGACGTGGTGGCCGGGGTGATTGGCATCAAGAAATTTAGCTACGACCTCTGGGGGGACACGGTCAACGTGGCCAGCCGCATGGAGAGCCAAGGGGTGCCGGGCAAAATTCAGGTCACCGGGGCCACCTACGAACGCCTCAAGGATCGCTACACGTTTCAACCCTGGGGCGAGGTGCTGGTGAAGGGCAAGGGCTACATGCCCATTTACCACCTGATCGCCCCCCGTGGATAACTTTTTAGGACGCCACCGTGGCTGCCTTATAGGCCGCCCAGCCGCCGTGGTGGGAGATGTCTTCCCACTGATGGCGCTCCACCAATTCTTGGGGATAGAGCATGGCCGTTAGCACCTCCCCCGTTTCTGTCACCACATCGGCGGGGTACATGTGGGGGGGCTCATTGGCCAGCAAGTAGTCAAACTGCTCCGCCGTCAACTCATAAATTTCGCCGGGGATGGCAATGCCCCCCTCCGCCACTTCATAAATGGCCGGGTGCCAGCCATTTTCCGCTGCGTGGAGGCGATAGCGGGGCTGGGTGTGGGTGGTACCCAAAAACGTCGCCGACTGCAAATTGCCGTGGTCGGGCTGGCCCCGCAGGGCGGATCCGCAGATGAATATCTTGTGGGTGGCAGGGGATGGGCTCATGGGTCAAGACTCCGGAGAAGATGGTTCAGCTCGAGCCCGAGAACACTGGTGCCGCCCCGGACGCTGTAGATTGTATACAGAATACAAAGATTTCTGACCCTGGGGGCGATCGCCTGTGGTTTTATTGTCTCCCCCAAGGTCCATCTTCCCAAGTTGGGCCAAGGTTGACCCTGTCTTTTTTAATATCCCCAGGAGGTTTCTATGGTGGCGCTGCTGTCCCAGTCTGATCGGTTAATCCTCAATGGCGATCGCCTGAACCAGCGCATCGAAACCCTGGCCCAGATTGGGCGACAGTCCTCTGGCTTCATTCGCCGCCTCGCCTTTACCCCAGAAGATTTGCAGGCCCGCCAACAGGTGCGGGCGTGGATGGAAGCGGCGGGTATGGAGGTCCGCATCGATGCCGCTGGCAACTTGATTGGCCGCTATAGCGGACGCTGCGACCAGGCCCCCGCCTTGGCCACCGGATCCCACATTGACACCGTGCCCTCGGGGGGGCGTTTTGATGGGGTGCTGGGGGTGTTGGCGGGCATTGAAATGGTGGCCACCCTCCATGAACGGGGCATTCGCCTCCAGCATCCCCTGGAGGTGGTGGTGTTCACCGACGAAGAAAGCACCATGATTGGCTGTCAGGCCATGGCGGGGACGGTACTGCCCAGTGCCGATGCCTATCATCCCGCCGATGGCACCACCCTAGAGGCCTGCCTGGAGCGGGTTGGCGGCAATTGGGGAGAGATTCAGTCGGCGAGGCGATCGCGC
>JAQCHG010000438.1 GCA_027619675.1 Cyanobacteriota bacterium | reverse complement strand
CACCCTGCTGGCGGGGTAACCTCCCTAACCTCAGTTTGGGATACGTCGATGGAGGAGATGCCGTGACGCTCCACCCCAGAGAATCTGTAGGGGCGCAGGGGTCTGCGCCCTGGAATGTATCGGGCAACCGGATATCTGAGCCCAGTGTCGGGCGGGAATGCCACTGAGCAGGGCGCAAACCCATAACCCTAGTCCAGCGCGGCGTAAGTTTTGCCAACCGTTTCCTTGGGTGGGGGAGATGGGGAGCATGGGAGATGCCTGTCCTGTTCGCGCAGCGGCTCCGAAGGAGCAACGAAGTCGTGGGCTTTGCCGCCCCAGCGGGGCTAGGAGGGAGTCAGACGGTAGGGTTATTCGCGCCAAGCTCAACTAGGGGCATGGCTTCGCGAGTGCGCCCCTACAGGAACAGGAATACCGCTTAACCCGAACTCAGGTTATGTGTAAGCAGAAGCTACTCAAAATGGGGGTAAATTTGCTGCTCAAATAGCCGTTCCACCAAGTCCCGCTGATCCGCCGCCACCTGTTGGACCAACTTCCCATAATCCTCACGCATGGGGATGCGGTAGGGGGCGGTGCGGGAGGCAATCTCCGGCACCCAGGTGGTGTGGATGGTGAGGCCAATCTTGAGCTGACCGCTGGTGTCCGCCAGCTTGCAGATGGGGCCTTGGGCCAGATTTTGAGCATCAAAAATCCACACTTGGCTGGTGGGGCCATCGGCCTGGTCGATCAGCACCATGCAGGTGAGGTAGGCATGGGTCTGGTCATCTCCTTCACCTCGGGGAATGAACTGGGGCGAGTTGCCAAAGTGGTTAGGGGGGAACGGGTATTTATCCACGATCGCCATCGTGGTGGTGTCCAGGTGGCAGAGGGCGGGGGGTGCCCCTTCCCGTGCCGCCTTCAGCACCTCGGCAATGGGCACCTGGCGGTACTTGTAGTTTTTGTACAGATCCACCATGAACTCGGTCATGAGTTCATCCCAGCAGCCCCAGGCAATCCAATAAATGTGGTCGTAGCGTTCTGGCACCCCCAGGTTGCCAATGTCGGCATAGATGGATGGTGCCCAGGTGCAGGTGGGGTCGCTGACCCGTTGGGCGTCCTTGATTTGGCCGAGATCGGGATCGAGCACATAGCGCCCCAGGTAGTTCAAATCCGTGGTGGTCACCGTCATGCCCACCAACCGCTGGATGGAGTCGGGGGGTTGGGGCGGTTCGGCAAAGCGATCGAAGGCTTGGGGCCATTCTGCCGGATCCCAGGCGTTGTTGTGGGCCACGTGGATGACGACGCCGTTGCTGTCGTCATAGTCCACCCGAAAGTGGGCGATCTCACGGGGAATGGTAACCTGGCGGGCCACCACCCGCTTTTGCCCCGGCTTGAGATCCGCCCGTTTCACCAGATAAACGTTGGTGTTGGGGAACTGGGGGAAGTTCAGCACCTCCCGCAAGACCTGCTCGGTTTTGCTGTTACCGGGCAACGGATTGGGGATCAACTGCCCCGGCCCTAGCTTAAAGCTGGTGTCCATGAGCACCACATAGCGGCGGGTTACCCCCACCTGGTGCATACTCTGCTCGATCTGCACCGGACGCTTGATCGGCAGCCCTAGGGTGCGGGGCAGCACCACCTGCCACACATCAAAGTCCCCCTGGCCATCCCAGCGGATCAGCCGCACAAAGTCTTGGAAGCGATCGATGCCCAGCAGCCACAGCACAAAGGACAGCACCTGCATCACCCGCAGCAGGATGCGGCGAAACACCCACCGCACCAGCCAGATCAACCAGTTGAGCACTTTCCACCGGGGCAGCAGACCCACGCTGTGGATCAGCAGGGGGCTGACCAGGGTGAGCAGAGACTTGCCAAAGTTGATGGTGAAGAGTTCTTGGCTGTGGTCGTCGTAGGCGTGGTGGGTGGCGGTGGTCACCAGTTTGAAGGGACCCACCCGCAGGGGCAGCGCCTGCTCCCGCCATTCGTCATTGCGGCCCACCGGGGTGGCGACTTCTAGGGTGATGGGGTCGATTTCGTAGGGACGGCCCGCATCCCAGGTGGTGAGCAAGCGCCAGCGATCGTCCCCCTGAAATTTGACGGGAATGCAGGCGGTGTTCACCTCATCCCGAAAGCCCAGCACGAAGGAAAATCGCCCCAGGCCGCTGCTGAAGAATTTCAAATCGCTGAAGGGGGTGCCCAGGGTGGTGGCGCGATCGGCGTAGTAGCAGGGGGTCTTGATCAGGCGGTTGGTGAGGCGCACTTCGCCGGGGATATCGCAGTCAAAGCGATAGAGCATGGCGTCGCCGTTAAACAGGGAGGTGCCATCACTGCCGGGGTAGTTGGGTTCCCCCGGTAGCGGGGTCATGGCCACACTCCCGACGGGACCCATGGCAATCCAATGGCCACGGAGATCCTCGGGCAGGGTACCCTCGATCACCGTCAGGGGCAGGTCGGTGAATTCCTGGCGGGTGGACACCATGGCGGCATCTGGGAAGCGGGATACCGTCGCCGAAGCAGACTGGGGGGTCATGGTAGAGACTCCTATCGCGGAGGATGGTTGCCTCAAAAGATAGGCGATCGCCCCCTCAACCCGCACCTGTTGTCCGGGGGCATCCCGTTGCTCCCAGTTGCCCCCAGTTGCCCCCCGTTGCCTCGGGCAGGGATGATGGTGCCCTGTCCCCTCCGTAGCTGCCATGAACCAGGGCTGGACCTACCGCAATCAGGTGCAACCCGCTGACGCTGGCCTCACCCTGCTGGCCTTTTACAGCCAGCGCTATCCTCACTCGTCGCCCCAGGCATGGCGCGATCGCATCCTGCAAGGCCAGATCCAGGTGGATGGGCGATCGCGCCCCCCCGAGTGGAGATTGCAGTCGGGGCAGCGGTTGGCCTACCACCGCCCCCCCTGGGTGGAGCCCACGGTCCCTCTGGGGTTCACCCTGCTCTACAGCGATGACGATGTGTGGGTGGTGGACAAGCCCGCTGGCTTACCCGTGCTGCCGGGGGGCGGCTTTGTGGAACACACCCTGCTGCATCAACTGCGGCTGCGCTATCCCCAAACCACCCCGGTGCCTATCCATCGGTTGGGGCGGGGCACCTCGGGGCTGTTGTTGTTGGGGCGATCGCCCCTGGCCAAACAGGTCCTCAGCCAGCAAATGCGGGCCAGCACCGCCGGACAGCCCTCCACCCTCGGCAAAACCTACCGGGCACTGATTGGCCCCAGTGATCTCAGCGATCGCTTTACCCTCACCACCCCCATCGGCAAGCGGCCCCACCCCACCCTGGGCTATGTGTACGCCGCCCATCCC
>JAQCHG010000437.1 GCA_027619675.1 Cyanobacteriota bacterium | reverse complement strand
TTCTGCCTTGAGGCGCTCCTGACTTGCTTTGGGAACGCCTTTTTTTAGCTTGCTAGTCTAAACTCCAGCATATGAATGAATATTGCCTATCACTTTCCGACAATGAATATACCGGTTTGGTAGGGGCGGGTTTAGCCCAGGCCGGTGGTTGTGGCCAAAGGATATCAACAAAACCCGCCCCTACGGGTATCGTCTTTTCTAGAAATCTCCTAATGCATCAGCCGTTTTTCGATTTCAGCTTTCACGACATCCGCGTTGGCGGGCAAGTGAACGGCGGGGTTAGCGTACTGACTGGTCACTTCCTCCAGGGTTGATTCGTGGTAGCCGACTTTAAAGTCGGTGAATTTCAACCCGTGGGCCGTGCTAATCACCACCGTTTTGTCACTGGATTTGATCACGCCTCGCTGAATCAGTTTGGTCAGCACGGCAAGGGCGACACCGGTGTGGGGACAGGTAAACATGCCGGTCAAGTCAGCGTGGGCGGCGGCGGCAGCCAATTCATTTTCGGTGGCCTGTTCGACAATGCCGTCCGTGGCTGCGATCGCCTTGATAGCTTTCTCATAACTCACCGGATCCCCAATGCGGATGGCATTGGCCAAGGTATCCTTCGCGGTCACCCTCACTTTTTCTTTAAATCCGTTTTGGAAGGATTCATAAAACGGGTTAGCCCGCACGGTTTGAGCGGCGACCAGCCTGGGCATACGCGTAATCAACCCTAGGTCCATCATCAATTGGAACCCTTTGTGGAGCGCACTGATGTTGCCCAGATTGCCCACCGGGATAATGATCCAGTCGGGCACGTCCCAATCAAACTGCCGAACGATTTCGATGCCGACGGTCTTTTGCCCTTCAATACGCAGACTGTTCATCGAATTGGCCAGGTAGATCGAGTTATCTTTCGTGACCTCCTGGACAATCTTCATGCAGCCGTCGAAGTCGGTGTCCAGGGCGAGCACATGGGCACCGTTGGCCACCGGCTGGATCAGCTGCGCCGTGCTGACTTTTCCGGCAGGCAAAAAGATCACCGCCGGGATGCCCGCATAGGCCGCATAGGCCGCCAGGGCGGCGCTGGTGTCACCGGTGCTGGCACAGGCCACGGCTTTGACGGCGCTGCCTTGGGCCATCATTTGTTTAACCACACTGACCAATACGGTCATGCCGAGGTCTTTAAAACTACCGGTGTGGCTGTTACCGCAGAGTTTGATCCACAGGTCGGGGACCCCCAGTTGCTGCCCTAGGCGCTCGGCCCAAAATAGGTTGGTGTTGCCTTCGAACATGCTGACGACATTTTCGTCCGCCAAGGAAGGAACGACCCACTCCCGCATTCCCCAGACGCCGCTACCGTAGGGCCAGGTTGATGTGCTGGCCCGCGAGTCAAACAGTTGCTTCCATTGGTTGGCGTCGCGTTTTTTGAGGGGTTCCCGTTCATGGTGTACTTCCAGCAGGTTGCCGCAGGAGGGACAGGTGTAGATCACGTCGTAGATCGAGTGCTTGGCGGAGCAGCCTGCGATGCAGCGAAAATAGGTGGTCTGTTGATCTGTATCCAATTTGGACTCGACGGCTGACAACATGGGTGATTCCTGGTGGCAGGTAATTAAGTGGGGTGAGGTCAATGCGGTGGTCTGGGGGTAAATCGTGGCGATCGCCCCTGGATTTAACCCCCCATAGGGATCTTACAGACCAAGGTCGGTTAGTTAAAGGGATATGGGCGATCGCCCCGGCTCCGTTTTGCATGGGGTGATCAGCAGCTTACAGCGCCGCGATCGCCGCCACCGGTCCTCCGCCAGCTGGACCTTGGTGCTCTGCGCCGCCCGAAACATACACCATGGGGTCTTGCACCACGGAGGCGACGACGGCTCCCACTACGGCCCTGGCCATGCGGGTATGGTTAATATCCGAGTCATCCAGCATGGTGTGCCTGCGACCCAAAATGCGGCCCGATGGATCCGCTTCAGCTTTGGCGAAAACATTCACAATTTGAGCCAAAGGCTGCTGGGTATGGGCGATCGCCTGATGTACTGCCGCGACATCGAGCCCATGGGCCATGACGCTATGGCCGATCACAAACCCACTGGTAGAGGTGGCCCCATTGCCAAGCACGATAATTTCACAATTCTGCAACTCAATGCCCGCCGAGGTCGATGCCACGGAGGAGTAAAGGGCATAATTCGCACAGATATCTGAGGCCTTGAGCCGATGGCGATCCACTTCCCCCAAGGCCACCGCCACGCCCAAGGCCGATGCCCCTCGGGAGTAGGCCATGGATTTGTAGCTGTCCTGGGTTCGCAACTGCTGAGAATCTTGTAAGCCAGTGCGGGAAGAGGCAATCAAGGGACATTTAATTTGGACGAAATGGACATCTTGAGGGGTGAGTTGGGCATCCGTGATCGCCGCCCGAACGGCTTTCTCGACCGCATCCACCATGGTCAATGTGCCGATTTCTGCGGGCAGAAAATCCTTTGTGCGGCTGGTGCCTAAAACCAATCCCCAGTGCGGTGCCACATCTGCGGGTGACGGTTGGCGGGTAAACAGGGTCAGGTGCGGGCTCAGGACCCCTTCGGTGCCCCCTGACATCACATAAATAATCTGCTCAGCCCGGTCTTTGCCGATGTGGGCAGTCAAATAATGCTTGCAGGTTTGAGTGGCAAACCCTCGGGTGAAGTCATTCACGCAACCATTGCCTTCGGTTTTGCCTAAGATCGCCACGATGGTGGTCGGCTCTAGGGCCTGGGTCTGAATGAGGTGTTCTAGCCCAGACAGATCATCGGGACTGGTTTGGGCAATTTTGAAGACGTTAACTTTCATGGGAGGAAGATGGCGTGGCTGGGTTCAATATCGCGATCGCCCCATCCCCCTTCCGCAGGTACCTTGCAGGCCATAGTCGATTAGGCAAGGGATGTGGGCGATCGACAATAACGAATCACAGACATGGATGAATACTGCACGCAACGGTTCACTTGAGCGGTGACAAGCGGCCTTAAACTCCCAAACAATGACGTTCAGACGTCCATGCCAATCGAATTTTTAGATAGTAATTCTACGATACTTACTTACGGAAACAGAGATGGATCTACGCACTAATTTTATCCTGATTTTACTGGTGGCATCGACTCATCACAACTTGAAGGAAGTTGTCAAATACTGTTTTAGCTTCACAATTTATGGCGGGCAGTTGTGAGCTGATGGCTTGCGTTAAATTGCTACAGCCCGTTGGTAAGTGTCCCAGGGTCTATCCAGGCTTAATAGCTAGGATCGTGGTTGATTGAACGGCTGCATCCAAC
>JAQCHG010000436.1 GCA_027619675.1 Cyanobacteriota bacterium | reverse complement strand
CCCGATGGCCCCCCCTACAAGATTTACAACATCGGCAACAACAGCCCCGTGGAGTTGCTCACCTTCATTGAGGTGATTGAAACGGCCATGGGCAAACCCGCCGAAAAGGTGATGCTGCCCATGCAGCCAGGGGATGTGCCCGCCACCTACGCCGATGTGGACGACCTGATGGCGGATGTGGGCTTTCGTCCCAACACACCCTTGGCAGAGGGCATTGCCCGGTTTGTGGATTGGTATCGCAATTACTTTGGTACTTAGGGGGTTTTTCGGAATGGATATACCGCCGTAGTGGGTGTCGAGGGACGAGATCCAACAGTCTGAGCGGGTAATTTCTTGGTCCACAAGTGCGCCAAAGCCTTCCTGCATAAGGGTTTAAGGGCACCTTGAACAATAGATTTGCTTAAGGATTGCGTCACCCGGAAGCCTTGTGGTACCGTTGCGTATTCTCAATAAGGGTTAAAATATTCTCAATAAGAGCGATTTATCGAGGTGCCCTTAAGTCGCCTGGATATTTACTGTAGAAACAAGCTCTAACCTTTGACTGAACCTGCCAATAGCCCCCGCACAAAGTAGCGCTGGAGGGCAAAAAAGACCCCCAACGGCACCACCATGCTGACGAAAGCGCCCGCCGTCAGCAGGTGCCAATCTTGGCCCCGCGACCCCACCAAATTGGTTAACCGCAGTGTCACAGGGGCCACATCCGGTGTGCCCCCTAGATAGACCAGGGCCACTAGCAAATCATTCCACACCCAAAGGAACTGAAACACTGCAAAAGACGCGATCGCGGGCATCGACAACGGCACAATTAACCGGGTAAAAATCCGCAAATGGGAAGCCCCATCCACCGCCGCTGCCTCAATCAGATCTCGCGGTAACGCGCCAATGTAGTTCCGCAGCAGGTAAATTCCTAGGGGCATACCGTAGCCCGTGTGGGCCAGCCACACCGCCAGAAATGTGCCCGCCAACCCCAGATCTCGGTAGGCTCTGAGGATGGGAATAAACGTCATCTGCAACGGCACCACCAGTAGCGCCACCACCGTGATGAACAACAGTTGTCGCCCCGGAAATTTCATCCAAGCCAGGGCGTAGGCGGCAAAGGTGGCGATCGCGATGGGAATTACCGTTGCCGGAATCGTCAGGGTCAAACTGTTTAAAAACGCCTGGCCCATCCCCTCCGCCGTCAGCACCGTGACGTAATTTTCCAAACTGTATTGGGTGAAGTCAAAGGGATGCTGAAACACCGTCCACCAACCGCTGGCTAACAGGGCTTCCCGCGATCGCAGCGACCCGATTAACAGCCCCACACTGGGCAACGTCCAGAGTATGGAGATGATCACTAGGGCGATGTGGACAGGGAGTTTTTGGAGGAGACGAGGCATGGGGATGTGAGGGTAGGGGCAGGTTAGCGCAGGGCTTCTTGTTCACGGAAGCGGCGGATGTTGGTGACCATGACGGGGATAATCGCCAGTAGCAGAATCACCGCGATCGCGCTGCCCCGGCCATAGTCGCGGAAATTGAACATTTCCTTGATCATGCGGCTGGCAATTACCTCGGTGCCCTGGTTGCCCGCCGTCATCACAAACACAATGTCAAAGACCTTGAGCACCAGGATGATCACCGTCGTGGCCACCACCACCAGGGTGGAACGGATCATGGGAATGATCACCCGCCAGAAAATCTGCGCCTCACTGGCCCCATCCATCCGCGCCGCTTCAATAATCTCCTGGGGAATGCCCTTCACCGCCGCCGACAGCAGCACCATGCAAAACCCCGTTTGCAGCCAAATCATGATGGCAATCAGGGCAAAGTTGTTGATCGATCGCTCCACCAACCAGCCCACGGGCTCAAACCCCAGGGACACCATGACCGCATTCAGCAGGCCAATCTGGGCGGTATCTGCCGGACGGTAGTCGTAGATAAACCGCCAAATCACACTGGCCCCGACAAAGGAAATCGCCATGGGCAAAAAGATCAGGGTCTTAGGCACCTGCTCGTACTGGACCCGATCCGCCAGTACCGCAATCACCAGCCCCAAACTGACGCTGATGCCCGTCACCAGCACCAGCCACAACATGTTGTTGCGAAAGGCCTCCCACATCACCTTGTCTGTGAACAGGTCGATATAGTTGGCCAACCCCACCAGGTTTTGCGATCGCCGATCAAAAAAGCTGATGTAGACGGTTAGCACCGTGGGCAGGGCCAGGTAGGCGGTCAGCACCAGGGCCGCCGGGGCCAGGTAGACCCACGGCAAAATTTGGGTTTGGCGACGGCTGGGGAAAACCCGCTCCACCGCTAGATTGGCGAGATAAAAGAGGCCGATCACACCGCCGCAGCCAATCAGAATAGCGATCGCAGCGCTGAGGATACGGGCAAAAACAGGCATGGCATCCCGGCAAACTCAACGGGGTCAAATCAACTAGATTTCACCCTGGGCATGTGCCTACTACCCTCTCATGGTTACCCGTTGGTGCAAAGTGGGGGCAAGGGTCCGTTCACCAAGGCAGGCGGCTGCCATCCCAAGAAAAAAACTCGCCACTGTCGGCGATCGTCAGCCCCGCCATCACCGCCAACAACTGGTCCACAGTGCGCTCTGGGGCAAACAGCTTTTCCGGCGGCACATTGCGCTGAAAGGGTTGGGACAACTGCGTATCCGTCGTGCCGGGATGCAGGGCCGCCACGATGGTGCGGGGGCTTTTGCGGCTGTACTCAATGGCAATGGTCTTGAGCACCATATTCAGCGCGGCTTTAGATGCCCGGTAGCCATACCATCCCCCCAAGCGGTTGTCGCTAATGCTGCCCACCTTAGCGGAGAGGGTGGCCAAGAGGCTGGTGGGGCTGGCCTTCAGCAAGGGCAGGGCGTGTTTGGCCAACAGCGTTGTGGGAATGGTGTTGACCTGAAAATAGGTCAGCAATTGCTCTGCACTAATCTGCCGCAGGCTTTTCTCCGGCTGGTGGGTGGCGTCGTGCAAAAAGCCCACACAGTTGATGAGCCAATCTAGGCGATCGCTGCTCTGCTGGATCTGGGCGATGGCGGCGGCAATCTGGCCCTCGTCCGTGGCATCCATCACGACACAGGTGAGCTTAGGGTGGGGCTGCAATGCCAACAACCCGGCAGCGGTCTGGGGTTGGCGATAGGTGGCGTACACCTGGGCAACGCGATCGTCCGCCAGCAGCGCCCGCACAAATGCCAAACCAATGCCCTGACTTGCCCCCACCACCCAAGCCTGACCCTGGTGGAGTTGTGCCCCAAACCTCATATCCGTCAAAATCTTCTGTCCACCTGGATACG
>JAQCHG010000435.1 GCA_027619675.1 Cyanobacteriota bacterium | reverse complement strand
GCCCCTGCCGGAGATCCCCCTGGTAGCGGGCAGCCAGTTGGATCCCCAAACAGAGCAGTGGCGGCAGTGGTTGCGGCCTGAGGTGGGGACTCGGTGGCTAGAGTTGACGGGGCTGAAACCCCTGGACCCCGGCTATGTGGCCGCCCGTTTAGAGATTGCCGGGGGTGTCCCGCTCAATTTGAATGACTTGGTGGAAGGGGTGCAACTGCTGCAAATCAACCCCCTCATCGATCGCATTGCCACGGATATCAGCGCCGGCAACCGCACCGGCACCAGCCGCCTCCAGGTGGTGGTCACCCAGGCGGACAGCGACCAGTTTCAGTTTTCCTACGACAACAGCCGTTCCCTGGCCACGGGCAGCCTTCGCCAGGGGGCTCAATTTAGCCAAGGCAATCTGCTGGGGTGGGGCGATCGCCTGCAACTGGCCTACGGTCGCACCCAGGGCAGTGAAGATTGGGACATTTTCTATGAGGTGCCCATCAGCCCCTACAACACCACCGTCAGCCTAAATGTGGGGCAAACCACCAGCGAAATCATTGACGAGATTTTTTCCCAGCTTGATCTGGTTTCCCAGGCCCAGTACACCAACCTGGGCATTCGCCAACCCATCGTGCAATCGCCGCTGAATGAACTGGCCTTGAGCCTTACCCTTTCCCACACCGTCACCCGCAGCACCTTTCTCGGCGGCGTGCCCTTTCCCACCGATGGGGCTGATGATGAGGGCTTTACACGGGTAACGGCCCTGCGGTTTGGGCAAGAGTGGCTGCAACGGGGGGAAGCCCAGGTGATTGCACTGCAATCGGAATTTAGCCTGGGGTTAGATACCCTAGGGGCCACCATCAATGATGAGCCCCCCGACAGTCGCTTTTTTAGCTGGCAGGGCCGCGCCCAGTGGGCACGGCTGCTGGGGCCTGATTTTCTTTTGCTGGTGCGGGGCAGTTTACAACTGGCCGATCGCCCCCTGCCCCCAACGGAGCAGGTCAGTACGGCCGGCGTATCCACCGTGCGGGGCTACCGCCAAAACACCCTCGTCACCGATAACGGTTGGTCCGCCTCAGCGGAGTTGCAAATCCCCGTGTTGCGGGTGCCCGAGCTAGAGGGGCTGTTTCAGATCGCCCCCTTTGTGGATATGGGGGGCGGTTGGTACCATCCCCTGTCGGACAATGACCCGCCCGAGGTCAGCCGCCTCAGCAGCCTGGGCCTGGGCTTCATCTGGACCCAGGGGGACTACCTGCGCGCCCGCCTAGATTGGGGCATTCCCCTCACCGTCGTCGAGTCCGACGGCAACTCCCTCCAGGAATCGGGGCTACATTTTTCGATTATTCTGACGCCCCCGTAGGGTCAGCGGCTCCTTCCGTGTCGCCTGCGGGTACCACCGTATCCCTGTCCTGCACCACAAGCTGAATAGGATCCGCTAAGGGGGCGGTGGCGATCGCCTCCAGCCCTGCCGCATTTAACAGATCGCTCCAGGTCTCCCGTAGGGCGCGATCGGCGGGATAGTCATAGCGGGCATTGGCCAGCACCGTCAGGGCATTTTGCCACAGCCCCGCCTCTGCATAGAACGCCACCGTGGCCTCTACACTGGCGGGAACTGGCGGCAACTCCGTAGCGGCCACCCGCTGCAACCAACCACTGACCACGGGGTTTTCCGTCAACTTTTCAGCGTCGCATTCCACCGCCACCTGCCAGTAATACTGGCTGTCAACCGCCAGTCCGGCGATCGCCTCCGGCAGGTAAATGCCCACCACCCCGCCATCCGCAGAAATGGGGAAACGTACACTCACCAGCTCCTCCACCGCCGAGAGATCCGCCGGATCCGTTTGCAGGGTGAATTGGGCCATGGTCGGAGCCGATAGGGGGGGCACGTAGACAAAAAAGGCAGGGTGGCTCAGGGTGGTGGCATCTACAGGCACGCTCAGGTCTGGCGGTAATGCGCCCGCTTCCGCCTCCGCCTCCGTCACCGAGGGAATCAGGGGCACCAATTCAGCTCCATCCTGCAAGCAACTGGCCCCGCGCCGAAAGGCCCCCAAGCGGTAGCGCACGGGGCGAGACCCCAGCCGTAGGCGTACCCGACTGGCCAATTCCAGCGACTGGCTCCAGCCCTCAGCGGTGGGGGTTAGCACCGTGGCGGCTTGTCCGGTGCCTATCGGCACGATGCCCATTCCCAGGGTCAGCCCCATCAGGCCAGCTAGCCATTGAGGCGATAGCGTTGGCATTGACATGGCAGGTTTCCTCAGTAAGTATTCGACAACCCATGGGGTAGATCCCTTCACGATCTATGGTGACGGTGTTAGTGGTGAACCGTTCCGATTCCTTCAACAGACTTCACTGATCTTTTCAAGTCCCCATGGGGAAAACCGCAGACTGACCCCAGCGTCTTTTTGGGAAAATTTCGTTTTGGGAAAAACTTAGATCGCAGGGGGCAACTGTTCTGACCCAAGACAATCGAAAGCCGAGCGTTGCCTGTGAACGCTCGGCTCTCAGGCCGTAAGTCTGGCGACGATGGTTGGGGGGGGATGGCAGCGATCGCTGGGGGCGATAACCGCTACGCAACCGGGATGCAGGCGGTCACTGACGACAGCCCCTAATCAACCACCTGCACAATGGGGGCGGTGGCAAACTCATCTAACCCCGCTGCTGTCATCAGGGCTTGCCAGTCAGCTATTGCAGAGGGATCGCTGGCGCTGTCGTACAGGGCCAGGGCCAAAATGGAAACCGCATCCTGCCAAACCCCATTTTCTGCGTAGAAACTGGCCTGCTCAGAAGGGGTGCCGTCCGGCACAGCCAGATCTGTCTGGGTAATCCAACCGCTGACCACCGGATTTTCATCGGGGGAATCAGCACTGCACTGGATCGCCATTTGCCAGTAGTAAACGTCACTCTCCACAGCATCGAGATCGGCCTTGATGCCGACAATGCCCTCTTCCCCGGAGAGATCAAATTCCACATTGGCCAATTCTTCGGTACCCAACTCATCCTGAAGGGTGAATTGGGCGGTTTTGGCGTCTTCCATGGCGGGGACGTACACCCAGAACACCGGGCTGTCGGAGGCGGTCAGATCCACGGGATCCTCGCCATTCTCTGCTTGGTCCTCAGGTAAGGGGGGAACGACGGGCAGCAGTTCTTGCCCCTCTGGCAAACAGGAGCCCCCCCGACGGAAGCCCCCTACCCGATACCGAGAGGACCGAGACCCCAACCGTAACCGAATCCGGGCCAGTTCTAAGCTGTGCCCCGTGTTGCCGATCGCAGCGGGGACGGCGGGGGGGGGAGACAAGGCGGCGATCACCGCTCCGCTCGG
>JAQCHG010000434.1 GCA_027619675.1 Cyanobacteriota bacterium | reverse complement strand
CGAGAGTACGTTATAGTTGATCTCGGCTTTGGGCTGCCCAGCCTGACTCTGGATTCTGCGTCTTCCCTCGGTCTTTGGCTGTCGCTGTGGCAGGGCGATTGAGAGCGTTTGCAGACCTAGCCCGATGCTGAGGAGATTTGCGCGTTCGCGGTTAGCCACCACGGCAGGACTGAAACCTGGGTTGGAGGCGTACCTAAATTCCGATCAGCAAGCCGTTCGAGATTGATTGCTGGGGTCGGCGTTGGGTTTTGACTGTGGATAGTGCCCATGACCGTCTCCCCCTCGGGACAGCCATGGATTGCCACGGGCAACCTCCCAGGTCGTTGCGGCGGCTGCAAGCCCCATGCCAATTTGCACCGATAAGGATCCATCGCTACATGAACTTTTCGATCGCTGCGCTGCTGGCCAACTTCACTGAGGACAGAAGCGTTACCCTCAAAACCTTGCAGAAGAAGCTGCACTGCAACGACGAAGATAGCCAGCGGGAGTTGCAAATTGCCGTCGATGCCCTAGAACGCATCGGTGTTCTAGCGAAGGAACGGGGCAAATACCACCGTGTGCAGGAAGAAGGCGTGGTGGAAGGCAAGCTCCGTTGCTCCAGCAAGGGCTTTTGCTTTGCCATTCAAGATGATGAAGCCGCCGACGATATCTACGTGCGGGAAAGTCAATTAAACACCGCCTGGAATGGCGATCGCGTGCTGGTGCGGGTGACCAAGGACGGCAGCCGTCGCCGCAGCCCTGAAGGGGAAGTGAAGCTCATCCTAGAGCGGGCCAATGCCTCGGTCTTGGCGCGGGTTAAAGCCGAGGAAACGCAGTTTCAAGCGGTGCCCCTCGACGATCGCCTGTTATTTGAGTTGAACCTAGAGGGGGAAACCAACTACCTACAGCAGGCGGTGGATCAACTGGCCCACGTGGAAGTGGTGCGCTATCCCCTCGGTCAAGACCCGCCCCAGGGTAGGGTGGCCCAAATTTTGGGCAGCGATGCGGAAGCGTCGTCGGATCTCGATATTGTCTACTGCAAGCACAACCTGCCCCGGCAATTTCCTGAAGGAGTGCTGCTAGAGGCAGACTCCCTGCCCAACCGGGTGCGGAAGTCGGACATGAAGGGGCGGGTGGATCTGCGCGATCGCCTCACCCTGACCATTGATGGCCCCAACGCCAAAGTCTTTGACGATGCCCTGTCCCTCGGCAAAGACGACGACGGCAACTGGCAACTGGGGGTCCACATCTCCGATGTCAGCTACTACTTCGATCTCCATTCCCAAATAGACCAAGAAGCCTTCAAGCGGGGCACCTCGGTTTACCTCGGGGATGAGGTGATCCCCATGTTGCCGTTGCCCCTGTCGGGTTCCCTGTGTTCTCTGCTGCCGGAGAAGGACCGCCTTGCCGTCTCCGTCTTGGCCACCCTCAACCCCGAGGGGGAAGTGTTGAGTTTTGAGGTGCAGCCCACCGTGGTGCAGGTGGACCACAGCCTCAACTACACCCAAGCCCAGGGGATCTTGGCCCGCGATCGCCCCGAAGAATTGGCCACCCTCGGCATCACCACCGAAGAACTGGCCCCCTTTGAGCCCGTCTATGGCCTGCTAGAGGATCTGTTTACCCTTAGTCAAGCGGTGCGCCAACAGCGCATGGCTCGGGGCTCCTTTGAACTCAACTTGCCAGAGCATGAGTTCCCCGATGACGCCGAAGAAGCCCTCGCCTCCTACGCCTCCTCAAAGTTCCAATACGACGACGAGGGGCTCTTGGGGGTGATGGTGGTGTCCTCCCTGCTGCCCGCCCGCATGGTGGTGACGGAGTTCATGCTGCTGGCCAACCAACTGGTGGCCACTCACCTGAAAGCCTTAGAAGTGCCCGCCATTTACCGCCTCCACCGTCCCCCCAACGTCTCCGACGTGCAGGAGTTGGTGAAACTGGCGGAAAACATGGACATCCAGCTAGAGCTAGCGGATTCTGAAGCCATCTATCCCAAGGATTACCAGCGGTTCACCCAGCAATTTGCCGCCTCCCAGTCGGAGAAAATTCTCACCTATCTGCTGCTGTCCACCTTTAAACCCGCCTTCTACGGTGCCCATGCCGATGGCCACTTTGGCTTGGCCCTAGAGGATGGCTACACCCACTTTTCGTCCCCAACCCGGCGCTACCCTGACCTGATGGTGCATCGGGTCCTCCACGCCATCTTTAACGAAGGGCGCGATCGCCGCACCACGCGATCGAAGGAACGGGTCAACCTGCGCCACAGCAGTTGTCACGGCCAAATTAGCTGGAATGTGCTGCCCCCAGAACTGCACCACGACCTAGAAGACTACATCAAGCGCATCACCGGACCGCTAACGGAGCGGGAGCGGCTGGCCCAGGATGCCGAGTCTGATCTAGAGGGGCTAAAGAAAGCCGCCTTCATGCGGGACCACACCGGGGCAGTCTTCCACGGCCTGATTACGGGGGTGCAGTCCTACGGTTTCTTTGTGGAAATTGAAGAACTGCTGGTGGAGGGCTTAGTCCACGTCAGTTCCCTCAAGGACGACTGGTACGAGTATCGATCGCGCCAACAAAAGCTAGTGGGCCGCAAAAATCGCCGCCAGTTCCGCCTCGGCGACCGGGTAGAAGTACAGGTGAAAAACGTGGACTACTACCGTCAGCAAATTGACCTAGTAGCGGTCGGCGGCGGCAGTGAAGCGGGCGACGATGACGACGACGGTGATGACGACTACATGGCCAATGGTCACGGCGATGACGACTACGACAACGACCCAGACGATGGTCAAGACGAGTCGGAATAGAGTGTAGCGGAGATCGTGACCCTCCCCTCGCAACCGGATCCTGCCCCCCGTCCCCTCACCCTCGGGGTGACGGGGGCTTCGGGGTTGATTTACGCCGTGCGGGCCATCAAGTTCCTGCTGGAAGCAGAGATTCCGGTGGAACTGGTGGCCTCCCGCGCCAGCTACCAAGTGTGGAAGGCAGAGCAGAATATCCAAATGCCGGGGGACCCCATCGCCCAGGCAGAATTTTGGCGATCGCAGGCCGGGGTACCCACCGCCGGACACCTGCGCTGCCACCCCTGGGGTGATGTGGGGGCCAACATTGCCAGCGGTTCCTTTCGCACCCGAGGCATGGTGATCCTGCCGTGCAGCATGAGCACCGTCGGCAAACTGGCGGCGGGCCTCAGTTCCGACCTGCTAGAGCGGGCAGCGGACGTGCAACTGAAGGAACGCCGCCCCCTGGTGATCGTCCCCCGCGAAACCCCCTTTAGCCTGATTCACCTCCGCAACCTCACCACCCTGGCGGAAGCCGGAGCCCACATCGTCCCCGCCA
>JAQCHG010000433.1 GCA_027619675.1 Cyanobacteriota bacterium | reverse complement strand
GTCAGGTCCCTGCATGTCCCCCATCAGGGCCGCCCGCATGGATTTCATCATCACGCCCTTTTTCACCCCTTGGGCCTTGACCACCTGGTTGACTAGGGCCTTAACTGCGTCCAAGGAATCCAGGGGGTTGGTGGGTAAAGCCGCTAGGGTGGCCTGGAGGAGATCGCCCACACCCGCCTGGGCCAGTTGGGCTTGGGCTGCCGCTGCATAGGCCAGGGTGGGGGTGAAGAAAAAGCGGCTGAGGTCGATGGCATCGGTGAGGCGGGTCAGACTGGGGCCAACCAAGGCCGCTAGCTGAACCAGCCAGGGGCGATCGCCCTCGGGGTCAAACGCATAGCCTGCCCCCTGCCAGTGGGGAATGAGCTGATCCACTAGGGTTTCGGCGGGGAGTTGATGCAGGTACTGGCTGTTAATCCAGTCCAGCTTATCCCAGTCAAATTTGGCCCCAGCCTTGTTGACGCGATCGAAGCTGAACTGGGTGGCAGCCTCCGCCAGGGTGAACAGTTCTTCGCCATCGGGGGCAGACCACCCCAACAGGGTCATGTAGTTGGCCAGGGCTTCCGCCGTGAAGCCCATGGCTTGGAAATCCGAAATGGAGGTAACCCCATCCCGCTTGGAGAGCTTTTGTCCCGAGGTATTCAAAATCAGGGGTGTGTGGGCAAATTCGGGCACCGTGCCCCCCAATGCCTCATACAGCAGAATCTGTTTAGCGGTGTTGGCGATGTGATCTTCCCCGCGAATGACATGGGTGATGGCCATATCCATGTCGTCCACCACCACCGCCAGGTTGTAGAGGGGTTGCCCAATGCTGTCCACCGAGGAGGCACGGGCAATTACCATGTCACCCCCCAGATCGCTCCCCTGCCAGGTCACGGGACCCCGCACCAGATCGGTCCACTGGATGGTGCGGCTGTCGTCAATTTTGAACCGAATTACCGCTTGCCGCCCCGCCGCCTCAAAGTCCCGCTGCTGGTCTGCCGTCAGGTTCCGGTGGCGATTGTCGTAGCGGGGAGCCAGGTTTTTGGCCTTTTGCTCCGCCCGCATCGCGTCCAACTCTTCGGGGGTGTCATAGGCGCGGTAGGCCAAACCCTGATCCACCAGGGTTTGAATAGCTTGCCGATACAGATCCAGGCGTTGGGACTGGAAGAAGGGGCCTTCATCCCAGGTGAGCCCTAGCCAAGTTAATCCTGCGGTGATGTTGTCGGTGAATTCGCTGCGTGATCGCTCGGTGTCGGTATCTTCCACCCGCAGGATGAACTGACCGCCGTGGTGGCGGGCAAACAGCCAATTAAAGACAGCGGTGCGGGCGGTGCCAATGTGGAGATTGCCGGTGGGGCTTGGGGCAATGCGGACGCGAACAGTCATGGCTGGGCGGCAATAACGACAATTACTCATTCTATGGGGTTGTGCCAACCGCCTCGTTTAAAAATGAGATCGCGCCACCGATCCCCAAATCGGTGGGTGGGTATCTTCGGTGCCCTGGGGTTGGCAACAACCGTCAACTTTTTACGATGACCATGGGTCAATGGGATCAGAAAAGACCCACCCCGGCAGGGTAGTCCCCTGGCATCACGTGTCCTAAATCCTGTGGAAAGGTTTGCAATGAAACGTTGGTTGTTCCCAGTGTTGCCCCTAGCGGCGATCGCCCTCGTTGGTACCGTGCCCCTCACCCAACGTCTGGCCTGTCCCTTGGCTGCCCTAGCCAATGAAATCCGGTCCTTTGGCCGCGATGGGAGCCCCGGACGCACAGGCCAGGATGGCCGCCCCGGACAACCGGGACCCGCCCAAACGGTCTGGGCCGATGGCAGTCCCCGCCAAGTCTATGCCGTCGGCAGCCATGGCGAAGATGGTCGGGATGGGGAACGGGGTCAACGGGGAGACTGCGACAACCAGCCCCGAGATGTGCGCTATGACCTGCAAGCCGCCGACGGGGGAGATGGCGGCAGCGGCGGCAACGGCGGCAACGGCGGCGATGGGGGTCGGGTGTTGATCTACTACAGCGATCCCGCCGCCCTCCGTCAGCTTTATGTAGATGCCCAGGGCGGACAGGGCGGACGCGCCGGGCGAGGGGGCGAAGGGGCCATGGGATGCCGCTGCCGCTATCCCGATTGGACGGTACAAACCTGTACAGGCACCCCCGGCACCCCCAGCTATAACTGCCAGTCAGAGCGGTTTGTTTGTCGAGATGGAGACAATGGCGACTGGGGACGCAATGGGCGCGATGGCAGCAACGGACAACTCGGCCAGGTATGGTTAGTCAACCGCACCCAGCCCCTGTTGCCAGAAACCCCAAGACAGGTGTTGTTCCTCAGCGATGTCACCAACCGCTCCGTGCCTCTATCGAGAAACCTTTGGCAACAGCGGGGCGGAATTTTAGGGCTACTCGCCCCTGGATCCACCGTCGCCAGTGAATATCAAGAATATGTGGGCCGGGTGGAAGGGGACGGTCGCCTGATCTGGGAAGCGCCGCGATCGCCCCAAGGATTTGCAGGAACTGGGGTAACCCTAGCCATTCAAGCCGATGGGGCGATCGACTTTAGCTTCCCCAGCGATCTGTGGGTGGTGGGGGAACAAACCCGAGCCGACGCTGTGACCACCTTCCGCGTCACCCAGGCGGTGCGGGCAGCAGAAGCCACCCAACTGGCCTGGGGAACCTTCACCGGGCAAAGCGCCCAACTCACCCTAGCGGTGCTAGATTTGGCCGCCGTCTCGGACTACGTCAACACCCAGTTCCATATCACCCTCCGCACTGCCGACGGCGACCCTAACCGAAACCGTCGTCTGCGCTATATCACCCGCTATGAGGGCACCCTACCCGCGAACCTGATCACCCGCACCAACAACCGCTTTGAACTCGCAGTGGGTCGCCTACCGATAGATCTCGACGACATCCGCCGGGGCCACTACGCCGAAATTGAACTGCGGATGACGCGATCGCTCGGCAACAACAGCGCCAGCCAAAACCTAGAGTGGCAAGGACAGCTCTAAGCCCCCCGACCATGCCCGAGTGGTCTGTCAGATGGCAGTGCCGTCCCCCGCCTGACGGGCTTCCAAGCCCCACCATGCCAGGATGAACAGACCACTAACGCAGCCTTGCACCGCGATACCGCATCTGCCGCCGCAGGGCCGCCTGTTGGGCAAAGCTGGGCATGTCCCCCTGGTGGCCCATCACAATCAGAGCATCCCCTGCGGCCAAATAGGTTTCGCGGCTGGGATGAACCAACACCTCCCCATCCGCCCGCTTTAGGGCCACGATGATGAACGTTCCCTGCCCCCGCACCTCCAAGTCGCTAATGGTGCCATGCCCCATCGCCC
>JAQCHG010000432.1 GCA_027619675.1 Cyanobacteriota bacterium | reverse complement strand
CCTCTTGGTGGCGATAGCGGCCCCCTTGATGGGCCTGGAGATAATCGTCATTCCAGGTGGCGCGGGTAGCCAGGATTAAATTGCTCCAGACGGGGCTCACCGCCTCAAAATCCCTGATAAAGCTGCCCCCCCAGTCTTCATCAAAGCGATACACCGCCACCCGATCTACCTTCAGCAGTTGCCGCACTTCCTGGGTGGCCGTGCGAAAAATGCTGTCAATGTCCCAGGCCCGTTGGAGCTGCCCCAAAATACTGGCTAGGGTTTGTTGCTGTTGGGCTAGGTGCAGGGTTTTGTCCAGTTCTACCGTTCTGGCCTGGATTTGCTGCTCTAGATGGGCATTGAGGGCCTGTACCTGGCTGTAGAGGTGATGCTGTTGCGCCGCCGCCGAGAACCGCTCGGCGATCGCCTGTCCTAGGGTCAACTCTGCCTGGGTCCAGGGGGCGGCCTGCCCCTGCTTAAGCTGTCGCCAAGCCTCAAAGGACTGTCGAGGGGCCATTTGCCGTTGATCGGGCTGGCACATCCCCGCCCACAGAATTTCCTCACTGCGGCTGGCCCGAAACAGGGTCAAACATCCCACCACCGCCCGTCCCAACTGCAAAGGCAAGATCAGCAATCCGCGAATGGGGGTAGCCTCGATGGCCGGGGTGAGGGTACGCAGCAGCGGTTCCTGATACACGTCCACCGTGGCCCAGCCGTTGGCGTCAATATCAGCGGCGTCCGTAGAGTCTTGGGGGATGGCGGTAAAGCCATAGTTACTGCGCATCCACTCCACAGACCAGGGCATTTGGACCCGGTCGGCGGGGGCGGCCTTGGTTTCCCAATCAACGCTCATGGCGGTGAGGTAGTGCTGCCAAATCAGATTTTCTTCAATGGGGCGATCGCCCCTACCCGGTAAGGGTTCTGGCTGTACCCCATGGGTGTAGATCTGGCGGTGTAAAGTCTGGGTGTTTTGCCACGGAGAAGGGACGGGGCGATCAGACAGGTACAGTCGTCCCCCAATGCCATCAAAAATCTTCACCACCTCGGCCAAAGCGGCCTCTAAATCCACCTCAGCGGTTTGATGCAGCAATTGGGTGACCCGGTTGAGCTTAACGGCTTGCTGCTCCCGCTGTTGGGCCATCTTCAGCAGTTCCGCCTGGGTGATGGCAATGGTGAGTTGATCCACCACCGCCTGAATTAACGCCAATTCCGCCTCCGTGACCACGCGGGGTTCACTATGGTGGGAGACCAACAGCCCCCACAACAGCGCCTCTTGCCCCAGGGATGGCAGGGGCTGGCGGGGATTCCCCGCCGTCACGATCGGCACCACCACGGAAGACTGCACCCCCATGGCCCGCAAATATTCCACATGGCAGGGGTCCACGGGGCGGTAGCGTAATTCGGCGGTGGTGGCGGCGGCGGTATCCGCCAGGGATGGATAGTCGCTGATGCCGATTTTTTGCGCTTCCAGATCCACAACGGTGCGTTGACGAGCCCGCAGGTACAGTTCCCGCGCTCCGGCGGGAATGTCGTCTGCCGGAAAATGGAGCCCCCGCAGGGAGGGCAAGCGATCGCCCCCCAAGGCTTCAGCAATGACGAGGCCATGGTCGTCGGGTTGAAACTGATAGATCTTGACCCGGTCAGTCTTTAGAAATGCCTGCACCTCCGCCACGGTGGCGGTCAAAATGGCATCTAAATCGAGGGACTGACGGATGCGATGGGTGATGCGGTTCAGCAGGCGCTGCTGAACCAGGTGTAAGGTTGGGTCGCTTGGGTTCAGATCCGCTGTAGAGTCGGCATTGTCCATTAATGCAGGGTCTGAAAACGTCTCATGCATGGGTATCACCTGCCCCCGTGGGGCACCCCAATAGGGTTTAAATGCCGAGATTTCGTGAACTGCGTGGGGGCTTACGCATTCTGCTCCTGAAACCTCGGTGTTTTACGGGGCCATGGGCTCAGCCCCTGATCCATCCATATGACGCCATCAGACCTGCGCGTTTGATGGCGCGATCGCCCCTAGGGAAACCGTCTTTCCCTGGGGGCATCATGCCTAACCTTGGCAATTGACGATGATGCTTAGGGTGCCCGTCAGCAGGCACTTTAGTGATTATGATTTGGATCCGCGTGAATCCCCATCGGGTCTGGGTGAAATGCAATACTCCAGACCACACCGACAACCGTGGCCCATTCTAGCCAGCCGTTGAACGCTGCCAGGCCACTCGGATTAGCCGTTCGATTCTAGGGATGGGGCAATGCCATTGAGTTGTGCCCCAGACAGTACTGTTTCCGCTTCACAGAGGAGTTGAATGGCCTGCTCAGCGGTCATCAGCCGCTTCAGCACCACCTGACCAATAGGGCGATCGCTCACCCCCTGGGGGCGCACCTCTACCATCAACACGGCTTCTTCCACTTGATAGAGCCACAGTCGCTCGCCATGGTCTTGGATGCACAGATCAAGGCGGTGAATTTGGGGTTTGCGCTGCCAACTGGTTTCATCCCAGAGGCCGCCAAACTCCCAGATGCGCCCTGTAACCCAACCATCAGAGAGAAAAAAGTACTTCACAGCCCATCCCATCTGCCGCGTTTTCAGCCATTATCGCCCCCGATGGCGACCAAACAGGCGGGGGCTACCCCTTTTCGTAAGCTGCATCGTCCACAACCCATGGGTAGAGACTGGGGGCTGTGGACACCGCAACCTGGACATCTTGCCGCCAAGGGAGGACAGCCCTAGCCAAGTGGCCGGGGCGGGGGCGGTCATGGTTTCCCAGCCAGCCAGGCAGTCATCAGTCGTTGATGACTGCCCCTAAGCCTGAAGGAATTGCACCAAAGCTTCGAGTTTGGTCCAGGCCGCTCCACTGGCCAAAATCTCCTGGGCTTGGGTAATGCCAGCGGCGATCGCCGCTTCAAAACTCTCCCCTGGGGTCACCCCCGCCACATACAAAGCCAGAGCTGCATTCAGGGCCACCACATCCCGCTGGGCGGCGGTGCCTTGCCCTTGCAACACCGATCGCAAAATGGCGGCGTTTTCTTCAAGTTCGCCCCCCCGCAGGGCGGTGATATCCGCTGGGGTGAGGCCAAACCTTTGGGGATCGAGCACGACGGTTTGGCGTTGCCCATCCGCCAGGACGGTCATGTCGGTGCTGTCCCCCAGCCCCGCTTCATCCAGCCGCTCTCGCCCGTGGAGCACAATGGCGCGGGGCAGCCCTAACTGTTGCAGGGCGATCGCCATGGGCTCAATCACGCTGGGGTTAAAGACCCCAATCACCTGTCCCGTGGGTCGCAACGGATTCACCAGGGGACCCAATAGGTTAAAGACCGTCCGTACCTTCAGGGTGC
>JAQCHG010000431.1 GCA_027619675.1 Cyanobacteriota bacterium | reverse complement strand
AACTTTTCGGCATTGAGGGATGCCGCCAACTCCCCCGCCACCGTATCGGCGTTGATGTTGTAGGCTTGCCCCGTCTCATCCGCCGCCACGCTAGAAATGATCGGGATGTAGCCCGCCGCCACTAGGGATTTGACAATATCCGGCTCCACATTGGTGACTTCCCCCACAAAACCAATGGCCTGGTCTTCACCTTGGGGGCGGGCGGTGACCAGGTTGCCATCCTTGCCGCATAGGCCCACCGCAGCGCCCCCGGCCTGGTTGATCAGGGCCACCAGTTCCTTATTCACCCGACCCACCAGCACCATCTCCACCACATCCATGGTGGGGGCGTCGGTTACCCGCAACCCGTCTTTAAATTGGGGTTCAATGCCCAACTTCTCCAGCCAAGTATTGATCTCGGGGCCACCGCCATGGACCACCACCGGACGAATGCCGACACAGGCCATGAACACAATGTCCCGCACCACCTTTTCCTTGAGGGCGGCATCCTTCATGGCGGCCCCGCCGTATTTGACCACCACCGTGCGGCCCCGAAACTGCTGGATGTAGGGCAGGGCTTCGCTGAGAATGCGCACACGGGTGGCGTCCGTCTCGCGCACACCGTTGGGGTCAAAGGGCGTGGTCATGGCAGCGGGATTTTTTAGGGAATCTGGAGAGCTTCCGTAGTGTATCAATGGTCACCGGGCGCGGCCACGGTGGCCTCCGGCAGGATGCGATCGCGCAGGGCAGCCATGAGGCGATCGCCCACCGCCTCCACCGACTCCCCCCCCGGCACCGTCAGGTGAATGTCCGCCTCTTGGTAGAGGGGACGGCGCTGGGCCATCAGGTTGGCTAAGTGTGCCTGCCAGTCAGGCCTTTGCAGCAGGGGGCGGCTTTGGTCCCGCTGTAGCCGCTGCGTCAGCACCGTCAGGGGCACATCCAACCACACCACCACCCCATGGCGCAGCAGGCCCCAATTTTCTCGTCGCAACACCATGCCCCCCCCGGTGGCCACCACCGATCGGGTATAGGCCACCACCTGTTGCAGCACAGCGGTTTCCAACGCCCGAAAGGCCGCTTCCCCATCGGTGGCGAAAATCTCCGTGATGGGGCGCTGGGCCACGGATTCGATCACGGTGTCGGTATCTAAGAAGTGGTAGCCGAGGCGCTGGGCCACCACTTGCCCCAGGGTGGATTTTCCCGCCCCCATCATGCCCACCAGATACAGGTTGACGCCCCGAAGTAAATCAAGAGAATCGCTCATAGTTACGGTAGTCTGCTAATCAAATCACCCCGTCGAAACGTTGCGGATAGCTGTTGCAGGGAAATCTCTTGATCCCCATATAAAGCCTCCAGGGCTTGCTGAATATCCTGGACCGCAGCCTGAAAGTAGACCTCACTATTATTTTCAATTAACTGTTGCGCTAATTGGAAATTTCGGTGGCTCAAGCTCTGTAGGGTAAGGCCCATCTCCGCTAATAGCTTCTGTCCCATCTGCATGGCAATAAAGCATGAGCCATAGCGCACAAAGGCTGAATCCCTTGGCTCTGGTCTTTTGCGACGATTTTCCGCAACTCTGTAAAGCTGCACCGCAATCACAACCTGCGCTCCATTCAATTGATCAGTGAAGATTACCTCATACAGCTTGCCAAAATGCTCATGGGCAAAGAATTTCGCTTGATGGGGTTTTCGTCTCCATACCGATAACACCGCCTCCGCCGCGACACCTGAGGTAATATCCGTAGATCGAGTATGGGTATCAGCGCGCTTACGGCGATAGTTAAACCCCAGTTGCTGAACATCCAACTCTAGCCTTTGTTGTCGCGGATCATTGGCCCTTAAGTCTTTAAGATCGACAGGATTCTGGCTATTGGTTGCGTAGGTGATGCGTTGGACCAAATCGCTGTTCTCACGGGGTAACTGATACAGCCGCAACAGGACATAGGCTGGGGCATGCTGATGAGGCAAACTGGGTTCCTGCAAGGTCTTGAAGATGGTCATGCAGGTTTGCCCACCATTAATAATTTGCAGGTTCTCAACCCGCACCTGGTAGTTGCCGTCCTGTAGAGCGTTGTAGGTGAAGTTTTCACAGGTTAGGGTGACACCATTGTTGTAGAAGTAGAAATTATGCTTCTCATTACTGGTCAACGTATGGCGAATGCCCTCGTTGATTCTATTACCTTGTAAGCCTAAATAGCGGCGGATATTGCGCTCTAGGAGTCTGTCGCCATGACGTTCAATCAGGGCCGCCACTTCAGTGACGGCAATTCTGCCGACGAGGACGCGACTGAATTCCATATCTTCAACGATCGCTTTGCCGCTGAGCTGCAAGGTATCTTTGACGGGTTTAGACGCTTGCAGAATGTTGACGAGGCGATCGTGGTTGACATGCTCCCAGGTGACTTGATTCCCAAAGCCCGTCCGTGCGATCGCGGCTTGGGCAGCAGCATTCCACGGCAGCCCGTTGTTACATGCCAGCGATCGCACTTGAGGAATATAGCCATCGCGAATCAGGCTGCGGGCCGCCTCAACTTTCGTCAGCAACCGCTCATTCACATGGGCTAATTGAGCGGCAGGGTTGAATAGATATTCAATAGCCTTGATTAAGGCTGCGATGCCGCCCTCAGGAAAATTAGCATCTCCCGCTAAATTATTTTTGTATTTCCCTTGAAATAGGCTGACGGTGAACTCACCATCCCGTTCTTCAGAAATGTGTATCGCATCCACCCCAAAGTCGCCACCCCCTTCAGTGAGACAGTCAAATGCTTCGTCAGCCTCTAAATCTAAGACGGTTTTCACACATAGATAGATAAAGGCCAAGGATTTGAGCCTAGTCTGATCTCGAATACGCAGTTCCTCAGCTGCTCTAGCGCGAATGTCATCAGCCACTGATGCCAGCCGTTGATCAATAATCGATGCATTAATGTTCATACCGATCCACAGGAACTAGCCACTAGAAATCTGTGATTGCCAAACGCGCCCATCGTTCCAGAGTTACGGTGCTGTGATTAGGGTGTTGAAGGATTATGACTTGTCCTGAGCATCTTCTTCGGGGGGGCGATAGGGGGGGATGATGACGCGGTAGTCGGCGTCGTATACCCCCTCGGATTCCTCAGGGGCATCGTCGTCGCCATCGCCATCCACCCAATCATCCGGTGGGGCATAGACGGGATCTTGGCGCGTTTCGGTGTCCTCCCCGTAACGGTACGAGTAGGCCGTGGTGGCGGGGGGCGGTTCATCCACAAGACCCGGCGGGCGATCGCCCCAATCCCCCCAACCGCTGGCAATATCATCCAGGGCATCATCCACATCATCCAGGGCATCATCCACCTCGTTGCTGCCC
>JAQCHG010000430.1 GCA_027619675.1 Cyanobacteriota bacterium | reverse complement strand
TTTTTGATCTGGATCGCTTCAAAACCATTAATGACACCCTGGGCCATGTGGTGGGAGATCGCCTCCTGCAACAGGCCACCCAACGCATCCACGAAATTCTGCGGGAGGGGGACATCATTGCCCGGTGGGGCGGGGACGAATTCACCCTGATCCTGCCCGCCCTGAAATCCCCCGAAGATGTGGGCAAAGTGGCCAAACGCTTGGCACTTCTGCTCAAACCCCCCTTCCTTATCGAAAACCAAGAACTCTACATCACCACCAGCATCGGCATTGCCCTCTATCCCCAAGACGGCACCGACGCCACCAGCCTGCTGCGCCACGCCGATGCCGCCATGTACCGGGCCAAAACCGCCGGACGCAACACCTACTGCTTCTACAGCGCGGGCCACAACGACCGGGTTACCCAACAACTCACCGTCGAGAAATATCTGCACCAAGCCCTGGCCCATGGGGAATTACAGCTCTTCTTTCAGCCCCAGGTGGATCTGGGCAAGCATCGCATTACCCAGATGGAAGCCCTAATCCGGTGGGAAAATCGCCATCTGGGCTGGGTCATGCCCCAGGCGTTTATCCCCATTGCCGAGGAGGTGGGCTTAATTGTGGAATTTGGCGACTGGGTGCTGGCAGCCGCCTGCGATCAGCTCCGCCAATGGCACCAAGCCGGGTTTGAGACCCTGCACATGGCGGTCAACCTGTCGGCCCGCCAGATCCAGCAACCCCATCTGGTGGACCACATTGCCCACCTGCTGGACACCTATCACCTGACCGCCCATAGCCTAGAACTGGAAATTACCGAAACCGCCGCCCTGTTGGATATTGAGGCCTCCATTACCACCCTCAACCAACTGCGCCAGTTGGGCACACGGGTGGTGATGGATGACTTTGGCACCGGCTACTCCTCCCTGAGCTATCTGAAGCGGCTACCTTTAACGGGGCTGAAGATCGATCGCACCTTTGTGCAGGATCTCCCCCACGATCCCCAGGGGTTGGCCATGGCGCGCACCATGATTGTGCTGGGGCAAGAGTTGGGGCTAACAGTGGTGGCAGAAGGGGTCGAAACCCAGGCTCAGCAAGACTGTCTCCTGGAGCTCGGTTGTCACCAGATCCAGGGCTATTGGATTAGCCATCCCCTACCGGGACCGGAAATGACCGCCTTTTTGGAGCGGCACTGGCCCCTTTATGATCGAACCCAGCCCCTACCCCAGGGGGGGTAAAACCATCAACAGGCCATCCCCAATAGAGCCACCGCCCCGCCTTCACTGCATCGACCCGCCCCTCGCCCTTTATTAGGAAATTCCCCATGTCCCCACGGATCGGCCCCCAACGGTTATTGGTATTGCTCGCCCTGGTGCTGTGGGGGTGGCTGGCGGGGAGCGGACTGGCGATCGCCACCCCCTTGACAGCCCCCATCCCCCCGGCAACCCTGGGATTCTTTGGTAGCAGTTACCGCCCCCTGAGCGCCCTTGCCGCTCCCCCCGACCAACCCAGGGCAAGGGCCGAAAATTTACCCCACACCTTACTCGCAGCGGCCCCCGATCGAGATCGCCCCAGACCACTAGAGGATGCTGCATCAGAGATGCCCCAAACCCCAGCCCAACTGTTTGAATTGCACTGTGCAGGCTGCCACGTCAACGGCGGCAACATCATTCGTCGGGGCAAAAATCTCAAGGCCCGTGCCCTGGCCCGCAATGGCATCGATTCCCCCGCCGCCGTGGCCACCCTGATCCGCCAGGGCAAAGGGCTGATGTCCGCCTATGGCGATCGCTTCACCCCTGATCAGGTGGAAGCCCTAGCCGCCTACGTGTGGCAACGATCCCAAGAAAACTGGCGGTAGGGGGCGTTGTCAGGGGCCGAGATCGCCTAGGATGGGGCACCG
Organism: Cyanobacteriota bacterium; assembly: GCA_027619675.1. Taxonomy (GTDB): domain Bacteria; phylum Cyanobacteriota; class Cyanobacteriia; order Phormidesmidales; family Phormidesmidaceae; genus PCC-6406. Next base: position 1,447 of record JAQCHG010000430.1, on the reverse strand, counting down.
TCTTGACAGACGCCCTGTTGATACCGTGATTGCCCATGGCGACCCCAACCCTGACCCTAATGTTTGACCACCAAGCCGCGCGGGTCCTCGCGGATCTGTCGGCGGTGCGCCAGGTGGGGCCGCACCTCTGGTTGGGGTGCGATGAGGGGGGGGCGTTAGAGCGCCTGACCATCCTGGGCGATCGCGCCGCTGACCACAGTTCCTACCCCATTGGAGCCTTTCTGGATTTGCCCCACGGGGTAGAGGAGGAAATCGACATTGAGGGCATCGCCTACAGCGATCACTACCTTTGGTTCATTGGCTCCCACAGCACCAAGCGCAAAAAGCCCCAGCCAGACGAAACCCCTGAGGCCAACTGGGATCGCCTCAGCACCGTGGAACGGGAGGAAAATCGCTACACCCTGGGCCGCATTCCCCTGGTGGAAGGCACCCTATCGATGCAGTGCCCCCATCCCCTACGGCCCGATCAGATCCTGCAAGCGGCCCAGCTACAGCGCAAAAAGTCCGGCAACCAACTGACCCAGGTACTGGCCACGGATCCCCACCTCGGCCCGTTCCTCACCGCTGATATTCCCGGTAAAGACAACGGCTTTGATATTGAAGGGCTGGCGGTGGTGGGCGATCGCCTTTTTATCGGACTGCGGGGTCCCGTGCTGCGGGGCTGGGCGGTGCTGCTAGAAATTGCGGTGAAGGATAACGACGACGGCTATTTCAAGCTCAAAAAGCTGGTGGGCAAGCAGCGCTACCGTAAATATTTCCTCAACCTGCAAGGGTTGGGCATCCGTGATCTGTGTCCATGGGGGGATGAGTTGCTGATGCTGGCGGGTCCCACCATGGCCCTCTCGGGTGCTGTGCAGATCTTTCGCCAACCCTTGGCGGCCCTAGTGCCCGAGCAGCCCTTCCTCACCCCGACCCTGGTGCAGACATTGCCCCACGGCCAAGACTGCGATCGCGCCGAGGGCCTCACCCAGTTCACCCAAGGGGATCAGCCCCAACTGCTGGTGGTCTACGATGCCCCCAGCCCCGATCGCATCGGCAGCAACGGCACCTCCGTCCAAGCGGATCTCATCCCCTACAACCCCTAGGGGGTCATTTGCCCCCCTCGCCCTGTGGTCCACCGCTGATAGGCATCTCCAGAAAGCCACAGAATGCATCCGAGGCCCCGGCTGGATTTGAATTCCAGGCCCATCGCGACCGTCCCTTAAAAAGGACTTCCTGGGTATCCCGACCTCAAGCATCCGTTTCAACGGACTTCTGCTGTGGCCTAGGGCAGGGCGGTATATTCATTCCAACTCCCCCCCAGGCAATTAACCCTGAAGCACCGTCAACAGGGCTAATAGTAGGGCCTCGGTCCATTCCACCACAGCCCCGTAGGTGTCCCCGGTGTGGCCCCCCAACTGGCGGTGAAACCAGGCCCCGGTCAACACCGCCAGGGCAAAGCCCCCCA
>JAQCHG010000429.1 GCA_027619675.1 Cyanobacteriota bacterium | reverse complement strand
CTCCCGTCAGCTCCATTATTAACTTTATTGTGATTTGTTGAATATTTCTCTAGCCGGAGTTCTCTAAGGGGGCTTCGGCATTTTTCAATGCCTATACTTGGTATGCACGGCATTGAGACGCAGTGAATGGATGGGTCAGGTCTGTGCAACAACTGCTGTTGAGTTGTGTCGGTTGTCATCGGTCTTTATTCATTCTAGGAAGATGCGATTCCCCCTTTGGAAATATTTAAATCAACCGGTCTTTAGTCGTCTTTACAAAACCCGTTTTAATCCTTGGGCATTTTGGCGATGCTACCAAGTCCAGTACCTAGAACGCTGCTGGGCCAAGGAGTTCAAGCCAGAGGAGCATTTTAATCCATGACTTTCATCATGGAATCATGACTAGTTTCGGCATTTCTAAAATCATCCTAAAGGACATTTTCCCCATCCGCAGAAAAGAGTGAGTACTAGCTCAAGATTGGGTGGTCGTCCAGTCTTTTCAGTGTTTATTCTGATTTTCTTAAAGAAGGATGATACCCAACCTCAGTTAGTGTCTAGGATGGGCTGGGTGATGAATGTTTCCCCTATGGTTTTAGCCCTAGCACAGGCGAACAATATTCTAGGGTGAAATCACAGGGGTGGTCTCAGAAGCGAGTACAGTCGGGCCGGGGGCTACTTCCTAAAACATGGCTAAATCAGTGGGGGGACAGCGCGATCGCCCCTAAGCTGAGGGGCAAGATTGCCCGCCCTCGACCCGGCCCTTGGCTATGACCCGCATTTCCCATCCGTCCGTTACTTTGCTAGGCCGCCCTGCCAATCAAGGCCGCTGGCTGCTGATTCCCCTGGGGATAACCCTCATGTTGTGCCTGGGCAGCGTCTACTCCTGGAGTATTTTCAGAACCCCCCTAGAAACCGAACTGGGCATCAGCGCCACCGCTAGCCTGCTGCCCTTCACCTTCGTGTTGATGTTCTATGCCGCCCTGATGCCCATCACGGGATTGTTTTTTATCCCCCGCTGGGGGCCGCGCTTGGTCACCGTCGTGGGGGGCCTGATCGTGGGGTTGGGCTATTTGCTATCTAGCTTTGCCGACCACATTGGTGTGTTGGTGCTCACCTACGGCGTCATTGCGGGGACTGGGGTGGGCATTGCCTATGGGGTGCCCATGGTGGTGGTATCCCGCTGGTTTCCCGACAAAAAAGGCTTGGCGGTGGGGTTAACGATTGTGGGCTTTGGGCTGTCGCCGCTAATTACGGCCCCCCTGGCCAATCATCTCATTGGCCTCTACACCGTGCGGCCCACCCTGCGAATCCTGGGGATCGCCTTCACCGTCATTATTCTCGCCATTGCCGTCACCCTGAAACTACCGCCCCCTGGTTGGCAACCCCGCCGGGGAGTGGCCCGGTCTACGGCTACGGCGATCGCCCCCTACCCCCCCCATCTGCTCAAAAGCCGCGCTTTCTATGGCCTGTGGATTTGCTACGCCATCGGCACCCTGGTGGGGTTGAGCGCCATCGGCATTTCTAGCCCCGTGGGGGAAGAAATCATCGAAATTAGCCCCACCGTCGCCGCCAGCAGTGTGTCGTTATTTGCGGTGTTTAATGGCGTTAGTCGGCCTTTATTTGGTTGGCTCAGCGATCGCGTCAAGCCCCACTATGTGGCCATGGCCTCCTACGGGCTGATCTTGATCGCCTGTTTGCTGATGGCCCAGGCCAAAACAGGGCAGGTTGCCACCTACATCGTGGCCTTTTGTCTATTTTGGTTTTGCCTGGGGGGTTGGTTGGCAATGGCTCCCACCATCACCCTGCGCTTTTTCCATCCCGATCGCTACGCCCAGAACTACGGGATTGTTTTCACCGCCTATGGGGTGGGGGCACTGCTGGGCACCGTCGTCACCGGGCGCATTCGTGACCTGTTTGGCAGCTATAACTACGTGTTTTACCCCATGGCCCTGCTGGCGATCGCGGGTATTTTGATCGCGGCCCTGTTGCTCAAACGCGATCGCCCCCCTGAGCCCCTGCCCTAGTCCCCGGCGGCGACAGTCCGCCAGGGGCTCCCGAGTCCCGCCATTCCCCTGCCCCAGACAACGGTGCGCCAGATCGGACCTAGCCGCCCTGATCCATCACCCCAGGCCGAGGTCGCCAAAACCCCGCCGCCTGGGCATGGCCGCCGCCGCCAAATTGTTGGGCGATCGCCGCCACATCCACCCCCTTGGGCCGACTGCGGAGACAAAAAATACGGCGATCGCCTCGATCGAAATACCCCACGGCAAAGGGGGCCTGCTCAGCCAACGCCCCCACAATTTCTGACAGCAAGTGGGTGCAGTTGACACAGGGCACCCGATACCCCGCCAAGTCCACAGTACCCACCGGGCCTGTGGTGACGGTTTGGACGTAATGGTCTTGATATTGCACCACCGCCTGCCCCAGGGGCAGCAACGCCAGGAGGCGGGTGTCGTCCAGAAAGGCTTGCCAGGTGGCAAAGGTTTGAGGCTGGAGGCGCAGGGCGGCGTTAATCTCGCGACTGTGGGCCAACTGCCACCGCCAGAGGTCTCGGTCTTGCACGTATTGAAAGAGCAACGGTACCGCCCTCTGGGGAAATAGATACTCCCAGGTCAGCACCGCCCCAGACTTGGTCAAATCAAACCGTCCATAGGGCAGCCCCGCTAGGGCCTGCGCCGCTGTTTTGTGGTGGTCGATGACGGTGAAGCGCTGGGCCTGTTGAAACATCACCTCCGTCTGTGGGCGCGGATAGGCAAAATCGACGATCAGCACCTCCCGCCCCACCACCGACGGCGGATCTTCGCCAAAGTCTACAGCCTGATAGTCCCAGCCATCGCCATAGGTCAACCAAACCGCCAGGGCGGCGGCAAAGCCATCGGCACAGTTTTTGTGATACAGGCACAGCCCCCGCTGGCGACCGGGGACCGATGCAGAAACCCTGGGCTCACCCTGGCCACGCTTGTCCGCCATTTCTATCCTCCTGCGCTTCCCTTCCCCCACCCAAACGGCATAATTGGCTACAGTGCAGTCCTGCCCTGTTGGCCGTTGCCGCCCATGCCCACTGTCACCTTTCCCTTGGCCTACTTGGCCCGCCTCACCACTATCCCCCCCAATCAATGGGTGAGCCAAGCCTTTGACTATGGCCTCGACGCCACCCAGCAAGGGGAAACCTTGACGGTGGAAGTGACCGCTGAGCGGCCCGATCTGCTGGCGGCGGAGGGGTTTGTGAGATCGCTCAATATCTACAACGGCGAGGGGCGATCGCTACCTGCGGACCTGGCCCCCTCGGGCCGGACATTGCGGGTGGAGGCCGCCGTCGCCCCCCTGCGGCCCCACATTGCCGCCC
>JAQCHG010000428.1 GCA_027619675.1 Cyanobacteriota bacterium | reverse complement strand
GCGATCGCGGTCTCACCTTCAAACCCCTGTTCACCATTGCCGACGTCCAGGCCCGCTACCGTCAGCAGCGGTAGCAGGCCCGTGGTTTATCAATATTTGAAATGCGGAAGCCGAGGAGATAGGGAGCCAAAACGGTTGGCCACCCACCACGCCTTTATGGACCCGTGCAGGCCCATAAACACTCACTGCGGCGGGGCAATGTAAAGGAATGATCCGCCCCAGTTGGCATATTCGGCTTAATTTTTTCCGGATTTCCCTCCCAAAGCAGTAAATACCCGTAGGCATTAATACTCAGAACATCAAGCCTTAATACGGCCAGCGGGCGATCTCCGTTACATATCTTTAGCCATCCGTCCCTTCGGTTGGATGAGCGGCCACTCTGCCCTATCGAGGCACGGTCCAGAAGAATAATTACTTAGGGTGCCCTGTCCCTGGGGAAACAGGGCAGTTCCAAAGAATATTGGGAAAAAGGTTCACATTTCGCTACAGGCGATCGCAGATAACCCCCTCGGCTTTCCTAAAACCCACTGAAAGGGGTCTTATCTTTGACCTTTCTTAATCTAGACCTATGGACTGACTCTGGGGTTTATAACCCTGGATTAAAGCAAGACTTGAGTTGTTTATTTAAAAATAAGAATAAATCTCCATAGTCTTGATTTTAAAGCTGAAAAAAATCGCCGTTTACCTGGCCAGGAAGATCCGTGTTCATGCGGTGATGACTTTGAAATGGACTTTGAATAATAGCAGTACGCATCACCGCAATTCCCTGATCTTAAGGAGGCCTTAATGGCTTTAGATCCTAGACAGTTTCTGGCTCGCATGACCCAGCGCATGGGCTTTTCGGACGCGGATAAGCAGCTCTTAAAATCAAATGCTGAATGGGGCCTGACGATTGCACCTGACATGGCAGATGCGTTTTACGATTACCTGGGTCGCGATGAAGAAATGAGCCAAATTCTCAACGCGACCGACGGGCGTATCCATCGTCTCCGTGAAACCTTTATCGAATGGTTCCACGAAATGTTTACGGGTATGGATGATTGGGGGGATAACTACGCCGATCGCCGCTGGCGCATCGGTTTGATTCATGTGCGGGTGGGCATTGGCCCCCAGCATGTGGTGCCCGCTATGGCTACGGTGATGGCTAAGGTGGGCGATCGCCTTAAAACAGACGACCAAGCCGATGACTTGCGCGATGCCCTCAGCCGCAGTTGCATGGTGGATCTAGCCTTCATAGAACAGGCTTACATCGAGGCCACCTCTACCGCAGTCCTGCGGGAAACGGGCTGGACGGAAGGTCTGTTCCGCCGATTAGTCGCCACCGGCGCTGGGGCAATGTAGGGCCTGCTTGCCCTACTGGGGCTCAACGTTGACGGTTGCACTACCCCCTCTCCCCCATTTCACTGAACACCTGACTTTTTTCTCGAGGACTGAACCATGGCTCTCAATCTTGAAAAGCTTTCCAGCGTCCTGCAAAACTTTGTGAGTGGCACCGCCGATGTGCAGGGGGCGGCCCTAGTGACCCCCGATGGTTTACCCCTAACCTCCACCCTCCCTAGCGGCATGGATGAAGAGCGGGTCTCGGCCATGTCTGCGGCCATGCTCTCCCTAGGAGAACGCATTGGTTCGGAGTTAGCCCGAGGCAGCATCGATCGCATTTTTGTGGAAGGGGACAAAGGCTACGGCATTTTGACCAGTTGTACCGAGGATGCGGTGTTTTTGGTCCTAGCCGACAAGGCCGCCAAACAGGGGGTTCTGATGTTAGAAATTAAGCGTTCCTTGGCTGAACTGAAACTGCTCTTGGCGTAGGTTGGCCCCGTGGCAACCGCAGCACGATCCTCTGGTACGAGGTCAACAGCCATGGAAATTATGCGTTTGGTCGTCACGGGACCCGTGGGAGCCGGTAAGTCCACCTTCATTCGCTCCGTGAGTGAAATTGAGGTGGTTGATACGGACCGTCGGGCCACGGATGAAGTGGCCGACATGAAGCACAAAACGACGGTGGCCCTGGACTTTGGACGGCTCCAATTTGGCCCCCAGCACGCCCTACATCTCTATGGCACCCCTGGTCAGGCCCGTTTTGACTTCATGTGGGACATCCTGATTCGCCGTGCCCATGCCTACATCCTATTGGTGGCGGCCCATCGACCCCATGAGTTTCGCTACGCCCGCCGGATGTTGATGTTCATGGAGCAGCGGACTCAGGTGCCTCTACTGCTGGGGATGACCCACTGTGACTTACCAGGGGCTTGGGCGGAGGACAATTTGATGCTGGCCCTGGGGTATGTACCGGGGCGTCCCCGTCCCCCCGTGATGGTGGTAAATGCCAACGATCGCACCTCCGTAGCCCAGGCGATCATTGCCCTTGTCCAGCATTCAATGGCGCAGCAGGGCAGCTTCATCCCCTAGGGTGCGATCGCCAACCGTCCCACCGCTTACAAGGAAGGATTCTCCCATGGCAATTACTGGACACCTGGCCGAATTTTCCCTAGCCGAAATCTTCCAGTTTTTGGATCAAGGCCACAAAACTGGACTGCTCACCATTACCCCCCAATCCCCTAGGCGGGATGTCAACCCGGCGCGATCGCACTACATCTGGTTTCAGCAGGGCCGGGTGGTGGCGGCAGCTAACCGCAGCGACGGGCAAGGACTCACCAGCCTCATCGGTCAGCGGGGCTGGATGGGGGAGCACGCCATTGAGCGTTTGGCCCAAACCTGCCCAGGTAGAACACCCCTAGGCATCTACCTCAAATCCCAGGGGTTACTCGATGCAGAACAGTTAAAGCTGCTGTTTTACGTCCAGGTGATGCGGCAGGTGTGTGCCCTTTTCGCCTTAGCCGATGCCCGGTTTCACTTTGAGGCCCAGGTCCAACTGCCCGTCGCCGAACTCACCGGGCTCAATGCCCCGGCCACGGAGGTCACCCTTGCTGGACTGCGGGTTCTGCGGGATTGGCGGGCATTAGAAACAAAGTTACCCAACCTAGACTCTGCCCTGCTGGCGTTGACCCCCCGCCGCCCCAGTCTCAAGCTCAACCAACTGGAATGGCGGGTTTGGGAATTTACCCAGGGGGATCTGGCCCTCAAAGACATCGCTGCTCAGCTCGATTGCAGCCCAGATACCCTGCGCCAGGTGGCGTTTCGGCTGATCGTGGTGGGGCTGGTGGAAGAAATTCCCCTGCTGCCCGTTGCGCCACCCGTTCCACCCACCGATGCATCGGCACGAGATGGGGATCTCGCTACTGTCGCTGTTGCCGTTTCGGCTGGCAACCTGACCGCCAAAACGTCTACTCCCCCCGTCCCCCGTGCGGGTCAGCGGCAGGTCAGCCA
>JAQCHG010000427.1 GCA_027619675.1 Cyanobacteriota bacterium | reverse complement strand
CGGCGGTTAAATCCTTCACCGCCAGGGTGATGGTGCCGCCCTCTGGGGTGAACTTGACGGCGTTATTCAGCAGATTGATTAACACCTGGCGCAAACGGCGTTCGTCCCCGTCGATCTTGAGGGGGTAGGCGGGCAACTCGGTCACCAACCGGAGGCTCTTTTTCTGGGCCTGCTGTTTGATGAAGCTAAGGCTAGAGGTGCAGAGGCTGGCGATCGCGATCGGGGCTGAATCCAGTTCCACCTGACCGGACTCGATTTTAGCCACGTCGAGGATGTCGTTGATCAGGGACAACAGGTGTTGGCCGCTGCGCTCGATGGTGGCCAGACAGTTGCGCTGCTTGGGGGTAACGGGGCCAAACACCTGCTCTTGTAGCACCTCCGCCATGCCCAAAATGGCGTTGAGGGGGGTGCGCAGTTCGTGGCTCATGTTGGCCAAAAACTCATCCTTGAGGCGGGTGGCGCGGCGCAGTTGCTGGTTGGTTTCCTCTAGGGTGGCTTCGTACTGCTTGCGCTCCGTAATGTCCCGAAAGATGGCGCGGGTGGCGACGGGGCGGCCCTGTTCGTAGCGGCAGTTGAGGTTGCCTTCCACCACGATCTTCTTCTGGTTCTTGCTGAGGAAAGCTAATTCCACCCCCTCTAGCTCGTCTATCTGCCCCTGCTGAATCTGGGCCATAGCTTCCTGGCAGTGGGCGTGGCATTGGGGATGCAGCACATCAAAAATGGTCAGTTCGGCCATTTCCGCTGGGGTGTAGCCCAGGGTGTTGCACCAAGCCCGATTGACGTATTCAAACTTGCCCGTGGTCAGGGAGACGCTTTGGATCAGGTCGTTGGCATTGTCAAACAAATCCCGCAGTTGGGCTTCCCGCTCTTGGAGGGCTTGGGTGCGCTGGGCCACGCGGGTTTCCAACTCTTCATTGAGGCGGGCCAAGGCCAATTCCGCCTGTTTGCTGGCCGTAATGTCTTGAATGGTGCCCAGGGAAATGAGGGGTTCACCGGATTCGGCATAGCGGGTTTCGCACTCTTCGCGGACGTATTTCACCCGTCCATCGGCCATCAGCAGGCGATGGGTGATGCTGTAGGGGGCTTGGTCGCTGAGGTGCTGCGCGTAGGCCTGGTTGACTAGGGCCACATCGTCGGGGTGAATGACGTTGAGAAAGCCGGCGTAGGAGGCGTCAAACTGCTGGGGGTCGATTTCAAAGATGCGAAATACCTCCGCTGACCAGTGCAGGGTTTGGCTGTGGTGATCCAGTTCCCAACTGCCGATGCGGGCGAGGCGCTGGGCGGTTTCTAACTGATGAAAGGTGGTTTGGAGGGCGGCTTCCGTGCGCTGCCGCTCTTGGAGTTCCGTTTGCAGCTTTTGGTGCTGGGTGGCCTGGGTAAGGGCGATCGCCAGTTGCACCCCCAGGGATTGCAGCAGGCTCACCTCGGCCTCGGTCCATTGGCGGGGCTGGTCACTTTCGTTGACGTTGAGCAGGCCCCACAGTTCATCGCCACACAGCAGCGGCACCAGGATCTTGGCACGGGTTTTGAGGCGAATCAGCATCTCCCGATGGCAGTCGGACATCTCTGTGGTGTAAATATCGGGCACCACCCGAATGTGACCTCGGCGATAGCGCTCCGCCATTTGGGCTTGGAAGCAGCAGTCTGCAATGCGTTCCCCCAGGAGAGACGGGGCGGAATCGGTGGACTCTGCCACCACGGTGCTGTGCCAGTGCTCGTCAAATTGCAGAATGGTGACGCGATCGCAGCCCAAGAGCTGCCGCACCTCGTGGACCGTGGTGGCCAAAATATCCGGCAGACTCAGGGAGGACCGAATCCGGGTGGCTAGACTGCGCAGCAACCGCTCTTGGTTGGTCTGGGTTTGTAGGGCCTGGGTGCGGAGGGTCACCTGCCGTTCCAGTTCCGCATTGCGTTCCTCTAGCAGGGCGACTTTTTCGGCCTCTAGCCGATGCACCCGTGCCTCTAGGGTCTCCGCCAGCTTGTAAATCTCCAGGGGGTTGAGCCCCTGCAACAGGCTGGTCTGGGTGACGATGCCCAGCAACTCCCCCTGGTGGCCCGTCACCGCCAACCGGGTGATGCGGTGGGTGGCCATTAACTGCTGCACCCGCCAGAGGGATTCCTCGGGAGATACCGAAAACACGGGGGTACTCATCACCGCCGCCACTGGGTGCTGGTCAGCCGCTAACCCCAAGGCATAGAACTGGAGCAAATCCCGCTCCGTCAAGATGCCCACCGGACGGTAGCCCCCCCGTTCCGTCGCCACGGGCTCCACCACCATGACGCAGCTAATGCGATGGCTGGCCATGGTGGCGGCGACCGATCGCACCCAATCCCCCGGTTGGGCTGTCATCACCTGGGCGGTCATGACCTCAGACACTAGCCGCGCCCTGAGCAAATCCGTGGGGCGAATTACCTGCCGCAAACTCTCGTGGGTAATCACTCCCACCACTTGGTCCGCGTCATCCAGAACGGGCAGGTGGCGAATGTGGTGCTGCCGCATCACTTGCAGCACAAAGAACATGTCCTCTAAATCACGCTGCCGCAGGGTGATTACCGCCGGGGTCATTACCGCCGCCAAGGGCTGCTCGCCAAAATTTGAGAATTCTAGGCTGAGGCGCACCACATCCCGCTCGGTGACAATGCCCAGGAGGCGATCGCCCGCCATCACCAGCACACAACTAGCCCGCGCCTCTAAATGCACCTGGGCTAGCCCCTGGTCATCGGCGGTGGCCATGGGACAGTGCCCTCGGGTGTGGCTCATGGCGCTAATGGCCTCCCGCAGTAGTGCCTCTGGCGGCAATCTCAGGGGTGCAGACACGATTGCAGCGGTGACATCTAAGGGGGTCATTGCAGCGGGTACAGAGGCGAGGGAGGAGAGTGCTGGGGTCAGGGCAGAGGGCAAGGCGATCGTTTCCTGAAATGACGCGGCAAGGCTGGGCATGGGCTCCCCCAGGGAATGAATAGATGAACCAGGATGGGGGCAACGGGTCTGGGCCATGGACGCGCCGCTGCCGTCGCCGCTGCCTTGAGGAAAATGGCCCTGCCATCCCCATTTAATGACCTTTCAGCGTGAAGATCGGCACTAATCAGGGAATTTCCCCGAAAATCCTCTACTAGGACCTATCTGCCCCTATTATCTGTTGTTTATTAAGCCCACTGCCCCCGTACAACCGCCCTAAATTCCGTTTTTTCCCTTCAGTACTTAACCCGAGGTCCAGTCTCAGTAATGCTGACCACAGGTCTGGCTAGTTCAGCGCGGCGTAAGTTTGCGTACCGTTGCCCCTCACCCTAAATCCCTCTCCCAAAGGGCGAGGGACTTCCGATCCGGCTCCCC
>JAQCHG010000426.1 GCA_027619675.1 Cyanobacteriota bacterium | reverse complement strand
ACCCCTGCTGCAAACCCTGGCCCAAGGCTATGACCAACTGGTACTCGTCTGCGGCCACTACGAGGGGGTGGATGAACGGGTGTTACACCTAATCACGCGGGAGGTTTCCCTGGGGGATTTTGTCCTCACCTGTGGCGAAATTCCGGCCTTGGCCCTGTTAAATGGGGTTGTACGATTGCGCCCTGGCACCGTCGCCAAGGCCGATTCCCTCAAATACGAGAGCTTTGAATCTTCCCTACTGGACTATCCGCAATACACCCGGCCAGCGGTGTTTAGGGAGTGGGAGGTGCCAGCGGTGCTGCGCTCAGGCAACCACCAGGCGATCGCCCAATGGCGGCAAGCGCAACAAATTCAGCGGACGGCAGCTCGACGGCCTGATCTGTATCACCGTTGGCTCCAGCAGCAGACCGCCCAAAATCCGGTAGAGGATCCTTGATCAACCGTAAATCTACGCACGTAGCATAAAAATATATTGAGAGTTTCAGTAGTTATGCTGAGACTACGACACAATAGAGCATCATCCAACCATGACCATTCGCATCGGTAACGGTTACGACATCCATCGCCTAGGCCCCAATCGTCCCCTGATCCTAGGGGGAGTTGCCTTAGAGCACTCCCTAGGTCTTGTGGGCCATAGCGATGCCGATGTCCTGACCCACGCCATCATGGATGCCATGCTGGGAGCTTTGAGCTTAGGGGACATTGGCCATTATTTCCCGCCAACGGATCCCCAATGGGCCGGGGCTGACAGCATTGAACTCCTCAAGCAAGTGGATGCCCTCATCCGCGATCGCGGCTGGTCTGTGGTCAATATCGACAGCGTGGTGGTGGCAGAACGCCCCAAACTCAAGCCCCATATCGCTCAAATGCGTGCCACCTTGGCCCAAGCCCTGCAAGTTGCCCCAGAGCAGGTAGGGGTCAAAGCCACCACCAACGAACAGCTTGGCCCTACGGGACGAGAGGAAGGTATCGCCGCCTACGCGGTGGCTCTGCTCAGCCAGAGCTAATGGCTAACCAGACATCAACGACCCCGATTTCCCCTCCGCTCCCCAACCCAGGAAACGGTTGGCAAATTGACGCCATCGGCACTAGGCAACGGACAGATCGGCTCACCCTTGCGTCAGCGACCTGAAACTGTTGCGGAAAACACGCAAACTGTTGTGGAAAATACGTAGATACTTTTCTTTTGCATATAAAATTGGTGCAAAAGATGAGGATTCCTCGGAGCCGTTGTGATGAGGTGTTGGACTTGCCCCCTTTAAGGTTCACCCCTCCTTTCCTAGCCCCTATCAATGGCCCTGTAATTCGTTGTCCTATCTGAGGTAGTTGGCAAGATGGGTGCCTACCCCACATCAATTCAGACCCCAGACCCCAGGGGATCTACCCAGATCGCCCTAGGGTCTCGGTCCAATCACTGGTTTCAGGCCCTGCCCCCTGAGCGCATTGGCCTCTATGGCGAGTACGACCACCACGGTCTGCAAAAGCGGGTGCAGCGGGCATTAATTGAGCGGTTTGGCGATCGCGCCCTGGCCCGATTAGCGGTTTTCCAGCGGGGCCGGGTAGTGATTCTCCACGGCGCAGTTGCGTCCCAAGAGCAACTGCGGCAAATGGTGCAGGTGATTCTTACCCTCCCCGGCACTGCCCATGTGGAACTGCGGGGGATTGAGTATGTCCCTAGCCCGGTGACCTATCCCTACGGACGGCCTGTGTTGGGAGAAGCCTGCGCTTAGCAGCGTCGTCAAAGAACAAACACCCCTGGCGAGGCCAACGTTAACGTTGAACTTGTCAGGGGCATTTCTAATGTCAGAAGAGAGGAATGGGCTAACGACGCGGACTTACTCCCACTCGATGGTGCCAGGGGGCTTGGAGGTGATGTCATAGACCACCCGGTTGACCCCTTCTACCTCGTTGACGATGCGGTTGGAAATGGCTTCCAGCAGGTCGTAGGAAGCCCTTGACCAGTCAGCGGTCATGCCGTCTTCGCTGGAAACTAGACGCAGCACAATGGGGTAGGCGTAGGTGCGTTGATCGCCCATGACGCCGACGCTACGTACGGGCAGCAACACGGCAAATGCCTGCCAAAAGTCGTGGTAAAGGCCCCGCTCGCGGATTTCTTCCCGCACGATGTAGTCGGCATCCCGAAGGATATCGAGCTTGTCGGCGGTCACTTCCCCCAAGATGCGGATGGCCAACCCTGGGCCAGGGAAAGGGTGACGACGCACAATTTCTTCGGGTAGGCCAATGGATCGGCCCACTTTGCGCACCTCATCCTTAAACAATTTTCGCAGGGGTTCCACCAGCTTGAATTGCAGGTCTTTGGGCAGGCCGCCGACATTGTGGTGGCTCTTGATCTTGACCGCTACCCGCTCTCCCGTTTTGGGATCGATGTTGGTGTCGGCGGACTCGATGACGTCGGGGTAGAGGGTGCCTTGGGCCAAGTAGTCAAAGGGGCCGAGACGCTTGGACTCTGCTTCGAAAACGCGGATAAATTCGTGGCCAATGCGCTTGCGTTTTTCTTCGGGGTCGGTGACGCCTTCAATTTTGGTGAGGAAGCGATCGCGGGCATTGATATAGGCGACGGGGATATGGAACTGGTCGTGGAACAACTGCACCAGCCGTTCCGGTTCCCCCTTGCGCATGAAGCCCTGGTCAATGAACATGCAGGTGAGCTGATCGCCAATGGCCCGGTGCAGGAGAAAGGCCAGGGTGGAGGAATCAACCCCACCAGATAGGGCCAACAACACCCGCTTGTCCCCCACCTTCGCCCGCACTTCGCGGATGGACTCTTCCACAAAGGCTTCAGTGGTCCAAGTGGGCTGACAGTTACAGATGTGGTAAACGAAGTTGCGGATTAGGGCCTGCCCCCCTTGGGAATGCACCACCTCTGGGTGGAACTGCACACCATAGAGGCGACGGGAATGATCGGCGATCGCCGCATTGGGGGTGTTGTCCGTGTGGGCCAAGATTTCAAAGCCAGCGGGGAGGGCGGTGACGGAATCCCCGTGGCTCATCCACATGGTGGAGCCATCTTCTACGTTGGTGAGCAGATCCGTGGGGTCATCAATATGGAGCGACGCCTTGCCATACTCACCGCGATCGGCCTGCTCGACCCGGCCTCCCAGTTGTTGCACCATCAACTGCATGCCGTAGCAGACCCCCAGGATGGGGATCCCCAACTCCCAAATGGCGGGATCACAGTGGGGGGCATAGTTGGCATAGACAGAGTTGGGTCCGCCGGAAAGGATGATGCCTCGGGGGTTAAGTTGCCGCAGTTGCTCAATACTGGTGCGGTAGGACAATACCTCCGAGTACACTTCCGTCTCGCGGATGCGGCG
>JAQCHG010000425.1 GCA_027619675.1 Cyanobacteriota bacterium | reverse complement strand
GCCCTCCAGGCGGGCGTCAGCCCTGAGGTGATTTATTTCCACGGCAACAACAAGTCTGTGGATGAACTGGTCATGGCCCTGGAAGCGGGCTGCCGCGTGGTGGTGGATAACTGGTACGAACTGCGGACCCTGGCCCAGTTGGCGACGGATCAGGGGAAAACGGTACCGATGTTGATTCGCCTGACGCCGGGGATTGAGTGCCACACCCACGAATACATTCGCACCGGCCACCTGGACAGCAAGTTTGGCTTTGACCCCGACCAGGTGGAGGCCGTCTTTGAATTCATTAGCCAACAATCAGCCCTGCACTGCATTGGCCTCCACGCCCACATTGGCTCCCAAATTTTTGAACTTCAGCCCCATGGGGATTTAGCGGGGGTGTTGGTGTCTTGGTTCTGTAAGGCCCAGCAGTATGGCCTGCCGGTGGCCGAATTAGATGTGGGCGGTGGCCTGGGCATTCGCTATACCGAGGGGGATGATCCCCCCAGCATTGCCACCTGGGTGGAAACAGTAGCCAAGGGCATTGCCGCCGCCTGTGAAGCCCAGGGGATCACGCCGCCGCGCTTGCTCTGTGAGCCGGGGCGATCGCTGATTGGCCCTGCTTGCGTCACCGCCTACACGGTGGGTAGCCAGAAAACAGTACCCGGCATTCGCACCTATGTGGCGGTGGATGGGGGCATGTCTGACAATCCCCGCCCCATCACCTACCAGTCTCAATACCGCAGCCTGGTGGCCAACCGCATGGCGGCCCCCTTAAGTGAGACGGTGACCCTCGCGGGCAAGCACTGTGAGTCGGGGGATGTGGTGATTGCCGATGCCCCCTTGCCACCACTGGAAACGGGGGACGTGGTCGTCGTTGCCGGAACCGGTGCCTACAATTACAGCATGGCCTCTAACTACAACCGGGTGCCCCGCCCCGCCGCCGTCATGGTGGCCAACGGTGAGGCCCATTTGGTAATTCAGCGAGAAACGTTACAGGATTTAGTGCGTCACGATTGTCTGCCGGCCCATTTGCAACCCCCAGGGGCTGGCCTCGGGCATTAGACGATCGCGATCGTTTCAGTGAACCTAGGGGCTGGGTGGGATGATCCCTAGGTTCGGGCAGTCCTCGGTGCCACGGACCCTCGGGTCAGGGTGACCATGGGACATCGTCGAGATGGGATGGGTTTACGCAACAGTACCGCTCATGCGTTACTTCTGGGAGTACGGGCAGATCATCCTCAATTTATTGAGATTCTGGCTGGTTCCCATCCTGGATGTGGTTCTGGTGCTGTTGCTGATCTACGCCATGCTGGTGGTGATTGGCGAGCGGCGTACCCTGTGGATGGTCAGGGGATTCATCGTCTTGCTCTTAGCCGCCAGCCTCAGCAAGCAGGTGGGCCTGGTGTTGCTGGGGTTTGTGCTAGACAAGCTGGTGGTGGGGTCAGCGGTGGCCATGGCCTTCATCCTTCAGGGGGAGTTTCGGCGACTGCTGGAGCAAATTGGCCGCGGGCAAATTGGTCAATTGCTGACGGTGACCCATCGGGATCCCCCCCCCCAGCCCGACAGCGTGGTGGATGAACTGGTGGATGCCATCAAGGAACTCTCCCAGAACCGCATTGGGGCTTTGATCATTGTGGAGACGGATCAGCCCATTAACGAGCAGGATTTTTCGGTGCCGGGGGTGCGCCTCAATGCGGAGGTGTCCAGGGAGTTACTGCAAACCATTTTCCAAACCAGCACCCTCCTCCACGATGGGGCGGTGTTGATTCGGGGGGCACGGGTATTGTCGGCGGGGGTAATTTTGCCCATTTCCGAACGGTTGGCCTCCCGGCAACTAGGCACCCGCCATCGGGCCGCCATGGGTATCACCGAGCGGGTGGATCACTGTCTCTGTGTGGTGGTGTCCGAAGAAACGGGCTCGATTTCCCTGGCGGAGCGGGGAACACTGAATCGGCCCCTAACCAGCAGTAAACTGAGGGAGTTGTTACACTCCAGGCTCTCCACAGCGGCGGATCGCGATGCGGTAACCCCGCAACTCCGCAGTTTGGGAAAGCGACTGCGAAGTCAGTTTGTAACCTTTGTCCAGCGCCTGTTGCATAGGCCTTCGTCGGCCTCCCGGGAAAAGCGATGACTGCTGAGCCTGCTGTTCAATCTCCGTTGCCTGCCGATTTGCACCGCGATCGCCTACCCCACCATGTGGCGGTGATTATGGACGGCAATGGCCGTTGGGCGCAGCAGCGGGGCCTCCCACGCATCATGGGCCATCGGCGCGGGGTGGATACCCTAAAGCGTCTGCTGCGGCAGTGCAGTGATTGGGGCATTGGTGCCCTCACCGCCTACGCCTTCTCCACGGAAAACTGGGGCCGCCCCTTAGAGGAGGTGGGGTTTTTGATGACCCTGTTTGAGCGGGTGCTGCGCCAGGAACTGACGGAGATGATGGCGGAAAATGTCCGCATTCAGTTTGTCGGCAATCTGTCTGCCCTGCCGGAGTCCCTGCAAGGGGAGATTGACCGGGCCATGGCCGCCACCCGCCACAATGCAGGCATTCGCTTTACCGTGGCGACCAATTACGGGGGGCGTCAAGAAATTCTCCAGGCCTGCCGAGCGATCGCGGCCCAGGTGCAGCGGGGGGAGTTGCAGCCCGATGACATTGATGAAAACCTGTTTGGCCGCCACCTCTACACGGCGGATTTGCGGGATCCCGATCTATTAATTCGCACCAGCGGCGAGATGCGCATCAGTAACTTCCTGCTGTGGCAACTGGCCTATGCTGAAATCTACGTTACTCAGACCCTCTGGCCTGACTTCACGGCCCTAGAGTTCCACCAAGCCCTACAAGCCTACCAAGGGCGCGATCGCCGCTTTGGTAAAGTCTCGCCCCAATAACCTGCACTCAGTAGCTGGGCGCAATTACGTTGAAGATGATGGGGTGCAGAGGGTTGAGAACCCCCGCTTGGGGGCAACGCCCCCAAACCCCCTCTCACCAGTTAATTAGGTCACTCTACTTACTACCCTTGTCTGTTTCTGAGTCTTGGTTTTCGGTCCCGACTGCCGCTGCGCCCATGGGTCCTGTACTTGTGTGGCTGGTGATGCCAGAGACCGCCATCTCTTCCCCCCTCCACCAGGGGATTGCTAACCTCGGCGGCCAGGGTCATGTGGTCACAGGCCTGCCCCCGTGGCCTGAAGCTGGCCCTCCGTCACCGTCTCTAGTAATTTTGGCGGCGGACTGGGCCGGGGGCGATAGCTATAGGTTCTGTGCGGGCTTGCCGACTGAGACGCTGTCGGTGCTGTTTTGGGGGGAACCCGGCACCACCCTCTGTTTAGAACGGATGTTGACGGTGGGGGGGCGGGACTA
>JAQCHG010000424.1 GCA_027619675.1 Cyanobacteriota bacterium | reverse complement strand
CGATTCACTTCCGAATGCAGTCGGACCCGCCCCAGGGGGAAACGGCGACCGTATTTTTGGTGCTGCGCTATTCTGACCCCCGCGATCGCGTGGGTAATGGCAGTGCCGCCGCTGGGGTCGAGACCTTTGCCCTGGTGGAGACCACCGATCCCCAACCGGAGGATGTGGAACTGTGTCGGCTGGTGATGACGGCGGGGCAACCGGATCTAAGTGGCCCCCACGATGTCTTGGCCCCTGGCCCCAATCAGCCGGATCTGCGCCACCGCCCCCTGGCCCAATTGCGGCCCCAGGGCCAGGTGCAGATGGTGGCCATTGGTGACGATCCCCCTGGGGAGATTGCGGCCCTAGGGGCGGCGGTGCCCGCCCTCTATGGTCCCCTGGCCCCCTTGCCGCCCCTCCCCTTGTCGCCCGCCGCCGTGGCCACGGCGGACCCCACCCCCTGGGACTGGGTGTCCCTCAGTGCCCCCGTGGCGCGGGGGTTGGACAGTGGGGCGTTGGCCACCCTGCGCACCCACCTGGGCCAAGGGGGCGGGGTGCTGGTGGCGATGGATGTGGCCCAGACGGGGTTGGCGGCCCTGTATCCCCTGGTGATGGAGCTACAACAGGCGATCGCCGCCGCCCGCCGCGAAGACGCCCCCGCCGATCTCCAAGCTTCCCTCCAGCAGGAACTGGCCGCTGTACGGGGCAACATTGCGGGCCAGGTGGCGACCCTGCTGCAAGCCCTCCAGGGGTTTGCCATGGCGGTGGGGTGCCCCCTGCAAGGCAGCGGCGACATCCCCGCTGACCATCCCCTGCGGCGACACCCGTTTAGCTTTAGCCGCTGGCCTGACCTGGGGGATCAGCCTTTGCAGGTGCGGGCCTGGGGGGGGCTGGTGGTGGTGCTGGGTGCCCTCCCCGCCGCCTGGGGGGCTGACCCAGCCTTGGATCTACCCCGAGAACAGGTCCGCAATGCCCAGGAATTGGGGGTGAACTTGCTCCATTACGGCTGGTACCGTCGCCATCTCCATCGCCTCCAGGGGACCCCGGCAGAGAAGTCGAGCAAGGGCAGCGATAGCCTGCGCGATCGCCTGTCAGAGGGGGGGCTGTAATGCAGACAGACGTTCTGACCACCACCCTGTCCACCGAGGTGTTGACCTTTCGCCCCGATGGGGAACCCGCCAGCTTCGAGGTCACCGTCCACAACACCAGCAACACCTTCGCCAGCTTCCAGGTGGAGTTAGCCGCCGCTGGGGTCGATGCGGAGGTGGCCCCCACCTGGTACCGGGTGGCCCCCGCCGTCTCCTCCAAAATTCCAGGGGGAGCCCGCACCCGCTTCCAGGTGTCGATTTTGGCGGTGCCCCCGGTGCCCAGCGGCTTCAACGGCACCATGAACCTGACCCTCCAGGTGTCTTCCCTGGAGCTGCGCCAGTCGGATCGGCAAATTCTGCGGCTGGTGGTGGAGGGCAGCAGTCGCCTTCCCCCCCGGCTGACGGTGCCCACCCCCGTGCTCTACGGCCATCCCCAGGAGGAGGTGCCGATTCCGGTGCAGGTGCAAAACCTGAATCGGCAGGCGGTGGACGTTCACCTGCGGCTGACGGGCATCCCCACCGCTTGGTTACCCGATGGCTACGAGAAGCCCCTGCACCTGCGATCGGGGGAAACCACTACGGTCACCTTTCGCTGTGTGCTGCCGGAACCCAGCGCTGCCCCATCTGGGGAATATGCCCTCACCCTGACGGCGGAACAGGCCCAGACCCTGGCGGTGACTGCGCCCGCCCACCTCACCATTCGCCCCCAGGGTCACGTCACCCTCACCTGCACCCCGGCGGAGGCCACCCTGCCCCCCCAACCCGGTCGCTGGTGGAATCCGGGGGTGGCGACAACCACCTATGAACTCACCTTCAGCAACCACAGCAACGGGGACCAGCCGATCCAGGCCACCGCCCGCTACCGCCGTGAGCAGGATAACCGTGCCCTGGTGGCGGCTCCCCCGGCCTTGGCAAGTGGGGAGACGGCGGAGCCCCCCTCTGAATCGGCGGCGATGGTGGATGACCCGGCGATCGCCCCCCCCGATCCTCACCCCCTCGGGGAGGAAGAGCCCCCCCGGCGGGGACCGACCTTGCACATGTCCCCCACCACCGCCACGGTGCCTCGGGGGGGATCAACCCCCCTGTAATTGACGGTGGGGCGGCCCCTGCCCCTGTTGGGGTGGCCCCGACGCAAGCAAATTCAGGTGCAGGGGGCGATCGCCCAGGGGGATGTGCCCCTACGCCAGGGGGAACCCGTCCTCGATCTGCGCATCTTTCCGGTGGTGCCCTTTTGGCTGCAACTGTTGGCGGGGGCGGTGGGCATCGTCGCCGCGTTGGTGCTGTGGTGGTACTTCTTTCAGCGGGGCCACCAAGGCACGGTCAATAGCGTCACCTTTGAGGGTTCCGGGCAAGAACTACTCAGCGCTTCCGATGACCAGACCCTGCGGCGCTGGGCCATTCGCAAGGGCCGCCTGCGGGGACGGCGGGAGGTGATCAAAACCGACAAGGCCATTCGCGTGGCCCGCTATCGCCCCGTCAACAACGACCAGATTTGGGTGGGCTATGAAAATGGTGACATCCAGGGCTGGGATGTCCACACCCGCCGCACCTACACCCTCAGCTTTAACCGGGACGATCGCGTCTTTGACATCGCCCTACCCTGGGATGGCCGCCGCCTGATCAGCGGCCACGGCAGCGGCTTTGTGCTGGAGTGGGACATCACCCCTGGCCAAACTCCCCTCAGCCAAACGGAGCCCGCCCGAGGCTTTGACGTACAGTTCGCCATCCAAGCCTTGGCCCTAGCGGGGGTGGATCAACAGCAACTGATCGTGGCGGGGCGCTTTAACCGCCTGGTGATGCTGGACTTGCCCACAGAACAGCTACAGCCCCTCAACTATCCCCAGGGGGACGGCAATCAATACATTTTGGACGTGGCGATCGCCCCCGAGAAACCCACCCTGATGGCGGTGGCGGACAACCAGGGTCGCCTCAGTCTTTGGGATTTGGCCCCCTGTCTGCCGGGGGATGGCCCCCTCGCGGGGAATCAGCCCTGCCGGGTCCTAGACGATTGGATTACAGGCCACCAGGAGGCTCCGATTCGGTCCATCGACTTCAGCGCCGACGGCTGCTATCTGGTCAGCGGCGGGGAAGATGGCCGGGTGATGGTGTGGCCCCTCAGCACCAATGGGCGGCGGCGACCCGATGCCCAGGCGGGGCAACCCTGGTTGCGGGGGCGGCAAATTGTCACCGCCGTCGCCATTCAGCAGGCTCCCCAGCGGTTGATGGTGGCCTATGGCCTGGAATTTGGTAAGGTGCGGGTGCGATCGCGGGGCATTCGCC
>JAQCHG010000423.1 GCA_027619675.1 Cyanobacteriota bacterium | reverse complement strand
CACCCCTGGGGATTACCAAGTCAAATTCACCGCCCCCGACGGCTTTGTCTTCACCACGCCAGATGCAGGTGATGACGCCCTGGATTCCGACGCTGACCCCAATACGGGTCTGACCCAAACCGTCACCCTGACCTCCGGCGAGTTCAACGGCACTCTGGATGCCGGGATTGTGGAACTGAAACCCGGTATTGACATTGAGAAGTTTGTGAATGGGGTTGATGTCACCGACATCAACAACTTGCCGGAGATTGCGGCGGTGTCTAATGTCACCTTTACCTATACGGTGACCAATACCGGCAATGTGGCCTTTAACCAGGCCGATGTGGTGGTGGTGGATGACAACGGCACCGTTAGCGACAGCAGCGATGACTTTGTGCCGACCCTGGTGGCGTCTAGCGACGTGGGTAATGATGGCATCCTCAGTGCGGGTGAGACCTGGCTGTATACGTCTACCCCCATGGCGGCCCAAAACCTGGCTACTACCACCAATGATCAGGACGTGCGCTTTGTCTTTAATGGCTGGAGCCACACCACCGGGTCTGCGGGCAATGTCCGTACCTTCAGCCAGGATGGGGTGTCGGTGGATGTCAGCGCCTTTAGCAGCAACAAGAATGGGGGGGATTGGCGCACCGCCTATCTGGGCCTCTACAACGGTGGCTTAGGGGTGACCAACCAGGGCGAAGGTGGGTCTTCCCATCGCTTAGACAACAGCGGCAATCAGGATTACATCCTGTTTGAATTTGACCAGTCGGTCACCGTCGATCGCGCCTTCCTCGACTTCGTTGACTGCGATAGTGACATTTCTATCTGGATTGGCGATCGCAACGGCGACATCAACAGCGCCAACAGCTTCGCCAACTTCCTCAGCGGCATCACCCAAGAAAACAACTTTGTGGGTCATAGCTCCTCCCGTTGGGCTGACTTCAACAATGGGGAAACTTCCGGCAACACCCTGGTGATTTCGGGCTTTACGGGCCACAGCAACGACGCCTTCAAGTTGAAGATGCTGGACATTATCACCCAAGGGGAAACCCTGATCGGCAACTACCAAAACACGGTCACCGTGACTGCTGGGGGTGTGGCCAGCGCCACCGATACCGCCAACTACACCAACCCCGATACCCCGATCTTCACCCCCAACCATGTGGTGATGGAAGCCGAAGATATGCACCTGTGTGACTACACCACCGAGCATGTCGGAGATGTGGCCTCTGGTGGCGAAGTCATTCGCCTAACGGGTCATGACGGCTATGCCTACAGCGCCTTCACCGGGCCAAGCGGCTACTACCAGGTCGAGGTTACCTACTTTGATGAAAACGATGGCTGTGCCACCGGACAAATCAAAATTGGTGGCAAAACCGTCGATACCTGGAGCTTTAACCAGAACCTACCCTCCAACTGGGTATCTGACAGCAACAAGGTCACCCGCACCGTGTCCGAAGCCATCTACATTGAGCAAGGGGAGCAAATCAAACTCTCCGGTTGGTTCAATGGCGGCGAATATGCCCGCTTTGATGCGATCAAATTTACGGAAGTGGAGGCACCCCAGCATTACCTCTACGAAGCCGAAGAGATGGATCTGTACAACTACGGGACAGAGCACGCCAGCTTTGCTTCAGGGGGTGAATTGATTAAGCTCTCAGGGCATTGGGGCTATGCCGCCACCGAATTCACAGGGACAGATGGCAAATATGACATCATCATCGGTTACTACGATGAGAATGATGGCTCCGCCAGAGCCCAACTGAAAGTGGGTGACGATCTGCTCACGGCCTGGACCTTTAGCGATAACCATCTGGGGTCTAATGTTGCTTCCAGCGGTAACTTGGTCGAGAAGACCTATGCGGGTGTTGACCTACTCAACGGCGACGAACTCAAGCTCTTTGGTCAAATGGATGCTGGCGAATTTGCCCGCATCGACTACATCAAAGTGGTGGCGGTTAACAACAGCCTTGGTTCTGGTGGGGGTCAAACCAATGGCCCCGACCTGCAAAGCACCGACCTGTTTGCCTATGTCAATGACCACGCCCCTGGCTTAGTCCCGGTGCTATCGGATGCCCTAATTTAGGGTGACCGCCCCTCCCTGGGGGCATGGTGCCATCGACTCAATCCGAGTTCAGTGCCTCAGTCCCCAGGGATTGGCGCTGAGCTGGGACCAATCCCTGAGCGCCCAAAAGGAGCCCCCGCCGGGGGTTCCTTTTGGGCGTTTTTGAGGCAGCCGTGTGACCCAGTGCAGACGGGGGCCATCGGGGATTTAAACAATTCAGACTCAACGCTGCCGTTGGGGCCAGGGTGGGGTTAGCGTAGGAGTGGCACCGCCCTGCCATGGCAGCATCGGCTGAGGATCGGCGTTGTCCGGCTCTCGCCAGTGGCACCCAAGCAGCGGAGTGCGGTCTCTCCATCCGGCCCCGAGGATGCGGATGTGCCCGACAGTCTTCTGGTGGGGAACAGCACCATGCACCCAGAACAACCCATCGGCACCCTGATTCAAGCCCGGTACAAAATCCAGCGGGTGTTGGGCCGGGGCGGCAGCGGCATTACCTACGCCGCTGAGGATTGTTTCATCGGGCGCATCGTGGCCCTGAAGGAACTGTCTCTCCAGGGGTTGAGCGATTGGAAAAAGCTGGAACTGTTTGAGCGAGAAGCCCAGGTGCTGAAAGGGCTCCAGCATCCCGCCATCCCCAATTACCTGGATTACTTTCAGGTAGACACCCTAGACAACCGCTACTTCTACATCGCCCAAGAACTGGCGGAGGGGAATTCCTTGGCGGCGTTGGTGGCGGCGGGGGAACGGTTTGAGGAGGTGGAGGTGCGCCGTATTGCCCGTGCCATCTTGGACATTCTCACCTATTTGCACGGCTTGAACCCCCCGATTATCCACCGGGACATCAAGCCCCAGAACATCATCCGACGTGGGGATGGGCAGATCGTTTTGGTGGATTTTGGCGCGGTGCAAACGGTCTACCGCGACACGATGGCCTTTGGTAGCACCGTGGTGGGCACCTACGGCTACATGGCCCCTGAGCAGTTTCGGGGGCAGGCATACCCCACCACCGATCTGTACGGTTTGGGGACGACCCTGCTGCATTTGCTCACCCACCAGTCACCGGGGGATCTGCCCCAGGTGCGGCTCAAGCTTCAGTTTCGCGATTATGTCACCCTCTCGGAGCCCTTTGCCGATTGGCTAGAGGGCTTGGTGGAGCCGCTGGTGGAGGATCGATTTGAGTCGGCGGCAGCGGCGATCGCCGCCCTCGATCGCCCCCGCCCATCCCCGTCAACCGCCTCCTTGACCCGACGAGAGTTGGGCCAACTTGTCCGTCGTACGCGTCCTTCTAACAGTGAAATACTACT
>JAQCHG010000422.1 GCA_027619675.1 Cyanobacteriota bacterium | reverse complement strand
GGTCGGGTGATTCGCGCCAAGCTCAACTAGCTCCCTAGCCCCCCCGCTCCCCTACTCCAAGAAAGGGACGCGGAGGGGCAGGATCTGCCGCCGTTAGCTGAGCAGGGCCTCACTTTCTAGGGCATTGAGGGGACGGCCAAAGTGGTAGCCCTGGCCGTATTCACAGCCCCAGTCCTTCAACTGGGCGCATTGTTCTGGGGTTTCAATGCCCTCCGCCACAATGGACATGCCCAGGGCTTGGCCCAGTTGAATGATGGCGCGCACAATTTCGCCGTTGCGGCTGCCGGTGGCCATGGAGCGCACAAAGGACTGGTCAATTTTGAGGGTATCGACGGGAAACTGATTCAGATAGCTCAAGGAAGAGTAGCCTGTGCCAAAGTCGTCAATGCTGAGGCCGATTTGGCGCGATCGCAGGGCTTCCGTCAGGGCGATCGCCACCTGGGGCGTTTCCACAATGGCACTTTCGGTAATTTCCAGCTTCAACTGACGGGGGTTTACCTGGGTCTCTTCTAGGACTTGATAAATATCCTCCAGCAGGGTGGGGTGGGTGAACTGCCGCACCGAGAGGTTGACACTCATGAACAGATCGGGGGCAAAGGACTGCCACACCTTCAATTGGTGGCAGGCGGCCTCCAGCACCAACATGCCAATGGGGACAATTAGCCCGGTTTCTTCGGCGCAGGGGATAAACTCCCCAGGGGGGACCATGCCGCGCTGGGGATGGTGCCAGCGCACCAGGGCCTCGAACCCCGCAATGCGATTGTTGTGGAGGGTAATCACGGGCTGGTAGTACACCAGAAATTCCTGCCGCTCAATCGCCTGGAGCATGTCGTATTCCAACTGCATCCGTTGGCGGGCCATGCGGTGCATTTGCCCTTCAAAAATTTCGGCCCGAGATTTGCCATTGACCTTGGCTCGGTACATGGCGGTGTTGGCCTGCCGCAGCAACTCTTGGGGGTTGGCCTGGGTGTCTTGGGCGAGGGCAATCCCCACACAGGCGGTCATGTAGAGGGTGTGGCTACTGGCCAATTCGTAGGGTTGGTTAAAACTGTCTAGGACCTTTTCGGCAAAGGCTGTGACGGCTTCGCTGTTGTCAATGGAGGGCACGAGATAGCAAAACTCATCCCCCCCAACGCGGGCCAGGGTCATGGCGGGATGCAGGGTGGATTTCAGGCGTTCGGCAATGGCGCAGAGGAGTTGATCCCCTGCTTCGTAGCCCAGGGAGTCGTTAATTAGGTGGAACTGGTCGCAGTTCAGATACACCAGGGCACAGAGGCGATCTGGCAGGGCCGTCGCGATCGCCTGTTGCACCTTTTCTAGCAGCAGGGTCTTGCTGGGTAGCCCCGTCATGGTGTCGTAGTTGATCAACTGCTCTAGGCGCTCGGTGCGGGCCTGTACCCGCTCCTCCAGCAGGGCGCTGAAATCAATCAGCCGTTGATTCAGGGCTTGAATTTCCTGTTGCTGCTGGCTGAGGCGCACCAGCGATCGCAGCCGTGCCTTCAGTTCCACCCGATCTACGGGTTTACTGAGATAGTCGTTGGCCCCAGCATCTAGACAGGCCGCCAGGGACTCCCGCGCCGTGAGGGCCGTCACCATCATGATCGGCACCGTCTGCCAGCGGGGCTGATCGCGAATGTGGCGACAGACCTCCAGCCCATCCATTTCCGGCATCATCAGGTCCAACACGATAACATCCGGGTTTAGGGTCCTCATGCGCTCTAGGGCGCGCTTGCCGCTGGAGGCGTAGTGCAATTCGTAATCTTCATCCGCCAGTAGGGCCTCGATGACATCAAAGTTATCGGACTCGTCGTCCACCACCAGGATGCTAGTGAAATCAGCCATGGCCCCCTGTCTCCGTTTCCATCAGCATTGTCTGTAGCATCACCATCAGTTGCCGTAACCGCAGGGGTTTGGCGAGATAACCATTGGCCCCGGCTGCCCGACATCGGGCTTCATCCCCTGGCATGGCTAACGCCGTCAGGGCAATGATGGGAATTGATTGCAGCCTTAGATCTTGTCGAATGTGGTACATGGCCTCCAGCCCGTCCATGTCAGGCATTTGTACATCCATCAAAATGATGTCGGGGTGGTGCTGTTGGACGGCAGCGATCGCGGCGCGGCCATCGGTTACCCGCAGCAGGCGATACCCCTTGACCCTAAGGTATTCAGCAATGGTTTCGGCATTGGCGTCATTGTCCTCCGCCAGCAGCACCAGGGGGGCAGCGGTAGCGGTGGCAACCGTGGCCCCAGGAGCTTGGCCCGCCAGGAGCATACCCGCGTCAGCCTCCGGCAAGTGGCCCCCCGTGGCCATGGGCTGGCAAGGAATCTGGACGGTAAAGCAACTGCCCTGGTCCGGTTGACTCTGTACCGTCACCGTCCCCCCATGGAGTTGTACCAGTTTTTGGACCAGGGCTAACCCTAAGCCCGTCCCCTCTTGGCGACGGTTGAGGCGGCTATCTACCTGGGTGAAGGGCTCAAATAGGCGATCCACATCCCCTGGGGCAATGCCAATGCCCGTGTCGGTAATGGCAAAGGCGAGGATGGCGGGGGCAGAGGATTCATCTGTGGCTTCATTCGGGGCTCCCTGCGGGGCTCTATCGGGAGCGCTAGATGGGATTGTATCCGGGGCTGCGACGGCGGCGGGTTGGATGGCACCGCCATCGGCAACGGGTTTCGCCCCTTCCCAGTAGGTGACCGCCATGGCCACGTGCCCACCGGGTTCGGTGAACTTGATGGCATTGGTGAGGAGGTTGATCAACACCTGCCGGAGTCGCCGCTCATCGGCTCGACAGGTGCGGGGGATGCCGTTGAGGTCAGATAGCGACACCTGAATCTGCTTTTTGTGGGCCAGGGGCTGCACAAAGGCGAGGCTGTGGTCGCACAGGCTGGCAATGGAGACATCGGTGATGTGGAGATCGAGCTTGCCCGCCCCAATTTTGGAGAGGTCCAGGATGTCATTAATCAGCTCCAGCAGGTGGCGGCCACTGCGCTCGATGGTGGCTAAGGACTTGTGCTGGCCTGGGGTGAGGGTGCCGTAGACCTCCTCTTGCAGGGCCTCCGCCATCCCCAAAATGGCATTGAGGGGGGTGCGGAGTTCATGGCTCATGTTAGCCAAAAACTCATCCTTGAGGCGGGCGGCTTCTAAGACCTCGGCATTAATGCGCCGCAGATGGACTTCTACCTTTTTGCGTTGGGTAATGTCCAGGTTGGTGCCAATCACCCGCAGGGGTCGCCCGTCTGTGTCCCGTCGCATTTGGGCGGTGGCTTCCACATACTTGATCTCGCCATCGGGCCGCAGGATGCGAAAGTCACAGGTGATCGTATCAACGGCGGGGTCTTGCACCCGGAGGAGGGT
>JAQCHG010000421.1 GCA_027619675.1 Cyanobacteriota bacterium | reverse complement strand
AGCGCTGTGCCCAGACCCGCTGGGGAACGCGGAACACCCACAGCCCGATGAGGGTGGCGATCGCGGCCCCGATCACCATTGCGACCCACCGACCCCGAGTGCCCAAGCTCAACCCTAGGGACCGCTTGCCTGCTTGCGGATCTGTGGTTGCCGACTCTGGGGTGGGAAAGGCAATGGTTTCATCCACAAGGGGCAGGGGCTGTTGACTACCCGGTACGGTGAGGCGATGCAAGTCTGCCAGGAGCTCTACGGCCTTTTGATGGCGGCGATCGCCATCGGGATGCACCATGCGGGCAATCAAACTGGCCAGGTTGATGCTGATATCCGCCGCATTCTGCAACACGGTGGTGAGCTTGCGATGGACATCCGGGTCTTCAGCGTCGGGCAATTTATCCATCGGCAGCCCCGTGGCCGCCTGGATGGCCACAATGCCAAGGGCGTAGTGATCAGTACAAAACCGAGGTCTGCCTAGCCGTTGTTCAGGCGCAACATAGACCCATGACTGCTTCAGGCGTCCCTGTTCAGCCAGTTCCCGCCCCAAGACCTCGCGACCCAGATCTTTTAAGAGGTTGAAATCGCATAGGACCAAGCGACGGTCGGCCTGATGTCGAATGATGTTGGTGGGTTTAAGGTTGCCGTGGGTGACCCCGTGTTCCTGCAAGAAGGCCAGAATTTGCAGCATTTCCCTGAGAAAGGCTACCAATTTGACCTGGGGCCAGGGTTCCCCCGGTGCCAACTCATAGCTGAGGCTACGGCCCGGTACAAACTCTTGGACTAGATAAAAACTTTGTTGGTCTTCAAAAAAGCCAAAGGTATCGGGGATGCGATCGTCCCGACCCAGCATTTCCAACACTTCAATCTTTTTCCGCAGCAGGCTGAGGATGAATTTCAGCGTTGTGGGGTTACGGGTGGGTAACGGTAACTGCTTGACGACACACTTGGGATGACCGGGGTAATGGACATCTGCAACCAGAAGGGTTTGGCTCTGATGGCCTGTCCCGAGAACTTGGATGAACTGGTAGCGTCCTCCCAAGAGACGGTTTTTACCAGACATAAGGCAGATGTGTTTCCTCGATACGCCATCCTGTCACAGTGACGATGTGAACCCCTCATATCCATGGGGACCCTGACCGATATATACCCTGACGGTAGGTTGCGATCGCCCCCTTATAGCTTAGGGTACCCACTTCCCCAAACCGACACCCGGTGGAGGCAGGGGGCCACCTGGGTCTGGGGGGATTACAGTCCCCCGCCATGGCAAGAGACTGCCGTTGGGGCACCCCGTTGCCAAAACCCGTGCTTCAAAACCCGTATTTTGAGAGCAGAACATCCAGCCCCCAATCATGTTGGGGACTGGATGTTGCATCCACAGGTTGGATGGTTAGTCGCTGGCCACTGTCCCTATGACTGCTTGACAGCGGGCCAACGGGCTGGGGCAGGGCTGTGAAGTTGAGCAAGGCCCTCCACGGCAGCAGTTACCACGGGCTCGGGAACTTAGCGGCCTCCCGCCATCAGGCGACGGAGCCCAGTCCAGCCAATGGTGGTGTAACCGATGGCCAACAGTAAACCGCTACTGGCGATGCGAATGGCGGATTTTACCGCTTCCCGTCGCACCTGCTGGTCGGCCTCTTCGCGACGGTTGCCGATTTCAGATTGAATTCGCTGCTGGGCCTCTTGGGCGCGCTCGTTGAGAAACTGGTCAAGGGCCGCAGGATCATCCTGGAACTGGCGCACTTCTTCCGGCAACTGCCCCGTTTCAATCGCCTGCTGCAACAGGGTTTCATCCTGGAAGAGGAGGGTGAGTTGCTGTCGCTGCTGGTTCAGTTCTCCTGCCAGTCGTTGCTCCAATTGGGTGGTGGCTTGGTTGGCCTCCCGCGTGACTTGGGCCAGGGCCTCTTGGCTGGTGGTGCGGACATTCAAAATGTGGACCGCCACCACAACCAAGAAAATCACCCCCAGCAGACTCGACAGGGCACAGGACCAAAAGCGGAGGTCCAACAGCAGGTTGCCGCCCCGGCCCCCCCGCGTGGCCATGCGCTCTACCCAAAATCCCGTCAAGAGCAGGGCAATGCCCACCAGGGGCACAATGCCCCGATCCACCAGTTGAGTGGTTAGCCCCAGCACCCATTGGGGATTCGCCAGGTCTGGGGGCAACAGCAGCACCAAATAATCAATTAAGGCGGAAAGGATGGTAACCAGGCCCACAATTTTCATCGAAATCGCAGCTAGGGGCGAAACCGAGGAGCCACTAATCGGAGTTTCAGCAGTCATAGGGCTTTTTGAGACTTACAGCCTTCCATTTTGCCCTTTGAACTGTACAAACCAACACAGCGCTCTGTAAAGATATCGGTGGCTTTTGGGGCAGACCTTAATCCCCTTTTAAGGCCTGATAGGTGACGTTGATTTGAGCTTGGCGCTCATAGAGGCGATTCATCATGGCTGGGGAAGCCCCCAGGTGATACATCAGCTTTAACTGCTGGTTTAACCAAGCTTGACGGTACACGCCGCGACTGCGGAAGCGACGGGCAGAGGTGGTGACGCATCCCGGCAGCAGCACCGGGGGACCGTAGGGCTGTAGCCGTTCACTGAGGGCAGTGTCTTCAAAGATGTCCATATCGGGGACCGCCCCGATCGCCGTTAAGGTGGACCGCCGCGCAAAGATGCAGTGATCGAGGTAAAGTACTTGCCCGTAGCGCGATCGCACCTGGTTGGAATACCAGGAGGTAAACCGCAGCAGCCAGTGGTCCCAATCAAAACCGTGGTGAAATCCGCCCCAATGGATCTGGGGATCGGCGATCGCCGCCTCAATCTGTTCTAGGGCCACCCGGTCCGGCAGTAGGGTGGCGGGATGGTGGAGCAGCACCGCCTCGCCTCGACTCGCGGCAATGCCCACCGATAACCGTTGGGCTCGATTCTGGGCATGGCTGTCAATGACCTGGAGACCCGGTGTGGTTTGCAGCACTGCCAAGGTGTCATCTTGGCTAGGGCTGACCACGGCAATAATTTCCTTAGCCCCCGCCTGAGCCTGGAGGTTGGCCAAAATGGCGGGCAAATAGCCGTGGCGCAGTTCATTCAGACAGGGCAAAACGATAGAAATCATAGTCGGTTTGCGGGCCGAGGGGAACCGTTGGCGACGCCCGTGGCAGCCCCCTTCCCAACGGTGTTTTGACTGTATGTACAGAGCGGCAGAGATGACGCACGCTGTTCTGTAAGTTAAAGCTTAAGCAATGCCATCCCCCAGGGGAAATCGAGTAGGCTGCAACCGTACCGCAGCCTTGAGCACCCTGAGTCCTATGGTTTCCCCCCGTCAGGTTGAAGTTTTGCCCACCCGAGCGGCCCTGGTGGCGCGATCGCGG
>JAQCHG010000420.1 GCA_027619675.1 Cyanobacteriota bacterium | reverse complement strand
GTTGTCCTACTGTCAGACTCAGGGAACTGCAAACCCAGGCGGGAGGATCGGTCCGGAAATGGCGAGGTTTGGACCCAGTGACCCACGAGTAATCCGTCAATCCTGACGATGGGGTGCCCTGTCCGGTGTCCTCAGGGCCAACTGGCTTCGATATCCGCCAGCACTGTTTCTAGATCCGTACCCCCCACGTAGTCGGTGATCCCAGTCCAGAAGCTACCAGTCCCCACTGCCCCTGGCATCATGTCAGAGCCATCGAAGCGAATCACCTCAGCATTAGCCAGAATCTCCGCCTGTCGCTGCGCCACCGCATCGGGATACACCGCCAGATCCACCTGCTGGTGGGGGGAGATGTAGCCCCCCAGTTCCGCCCAAATTTCGTGGGGTTCTACGGTGGTGAGGTACGCCATTAGGGCGCGGGCCTCGGGAGTGTCGTTGAACATGGCAAACACATCCCCCGCCACCAGCACCGGCACCCCATACTGGGGCTCAATTTCCGGCAGGGGGAAGATGTCCACATCGGTGCCCAGTTCCACATCCTCGGGGAAAAAGGAGGCGATGAAGTTGGCCTGGCGGTGCAGGTAACAACTGGGATTATCCCCAAACAAGCCATTGGGGGAATCGCCAAAGGGGGTGCTGAGGACCCCCACGGTGCCCCCCACCACATAGTCTTCATTCAGGGCAATTTCCCCAAACCGTGCAAAGGCGGTCTGCACAGGCTCGGCATTGAAGGGAATCTCGTGGTTGATCCACTGGTCATACACCTCGGGGCCAGCGGTGCGCAGCAGAATATCTTCTACCCAGTCGGTGCCCACCCAGCCGGTGGCGTCACCGCTTTCCATACCTAGGCACCAGGGGGTGCCCCCGTCCGCCACGATTTGATCACTCAGGGCCAGCAGTTCATCCCAGGTGGTGGGAATTTCGTATCCGGCGGCCTCAAAGGCGCTGGGGTTGTACCACACCAGGCTTTTGACCGAGGCCCGGTACCAGACGCCATACAGGTCACCCTCCACCGTGGCCAAGTCAATCCAGTCTTGGGAATAGGCGTCTTGCAGGGCGGCGGCATCCAGGCTGTCCCCCACGGGCACCAGCAGACCATCCCGCGCAAAATCTCGCATCAGACCCGGTTGGGGGAACATGGCGATATCGGGGGCGTTGCCCGAATCCACCCGGACGGGCAGGAGGGTGGCGAAGGCGTCGGTGCCTTCGTACACCACGTCGATGCCTGTTTCTGCCTCGAAGGGGGCCAGGGCTGCTTCGAGCTTAGCCTGCTGCTCCCCGACGACGACCCCCAGCACGGTGACGGTGCCGCCCCCACTGTCACCGTCGCCAGCGGTATCGCTCCCGCCACAGCCCGCGATCGCCAACCCTGTGACCATCAAGGGAACCACCAGCGTTGAGGATATGCGTTGCCAGTTAAACATGATCAAAAAACCCATCTAAATCGTTTTGACAGAGGGCGATTAACCACCAGCCCGAGACAACCATGGGCTTCTTCAGCCCCTGCGGAGCCGCAAGGCGACAATCGCTAAGTTTTAGTTGATATGGCAAGCCTACAAAAATCAGGCCCTCGGCACAAATCCACCCGATTCCCGAGCCAGGAGGGCGATGGCTCAAGCCGGACTAAGGGCATCGGCTTCTCATTTGGGATAGACTGTATTACCATATGGTTGACAAACGAATGGAGCGTTTACCGTGGACGTGAACTGGCTGGGTGGCCTGGGTGGCGGCATCTTGATTGGCCTTAGCGCCACTGTTCTATTGCTGTGGAATGGCCGCATTGCTGGCATCAGCGGCATGATCAATGGGGCGTTGCGATTTACTGCCCCGGAGCAATGGCGATGGTGGTTTTTGGCGGGGTTGATGGGGGGCGCGGCCCTCTATGAATACGGGTTGGCCTCTACCCCGACCCCCCTCTCGACCTTTTCTCCAAATTCATCGACGTTGGGCGGGTTTTTGGTGGGGTTTGGTACCCGCATGGGCAATGGCTGCACCAGTGGCCACGGCGTCTGCGGCTTGGGGCGGTTGTCGGGGCGATCGCTGGTGGCCGTCCTCACGTTTATGGGCAGCGCCATGGTGACGGTATGGATTACCCGCCATGGACTGGGGCTGTAGGTGGCTTAACGCACTGATTCCCCCACAGCATCCCTCCGCTATACCCCCACAGCATCCCCTGGTTTCCTCTACACAGCTATCCGTTACCGAGAAACTCTAGGCACTATGAAAACTTCGTCTCAGCGGATGACCGCCCTGGCCAGCCCCGACAAGTTCGCAGCGTTGATGGCGGGCCTGCTCTTTGGGCTAGGGCTGGGCTTTTCCCAGATGATCGATCGCGATCGGGTCCTGGGCTTTTTGGATGTGACGGGTCAATGGGACCCGACCCTGGCCTTTGTCATGGGGGGAGCCGTCGCCGTTACCCTGATCACGTTCCGCTTTATTTTGCGACGCCCTTACCCCATTTTGGGCGATCGCTTTTATCTGCCCACCCGCAAGGATATCGACCCCCTATTGCTGGGGGGAGCCGCCCTGTTTGGCATCGGCTGGGGCATTGCCGGATACTGTCCCGGTCCTGGTTTAGCCGCCCTCACCCTGGGCATCTGGAACCCGGTGCTCTTTTGTCTAGCCTTGTTGGCAGGGTCTTGGGCCTATCAAGCCCTCACCGCGTTTCTGGCTAAACCCCACACCCCGCGATCGCCCGCGTCTCCACCGCCCTCGGTTTAACCGTTTGCTCCTAAATTTAGGATCTAAACCCCGTTCAGGTTGAGACCCGTAGTTTCTCCTCATCGTGTTTCAGGTGAGTTGTCACCCATAAACGGTCGGCAATGGCTGTGGGCTCAGCATTAATGCGCTGCTGAAAGCGCTCAACCTGAGCAATCAAGTCAGCCTTCTGGTCATAGCAGGTGTGATAGGTGACATCCTCCCTTAACCAATGCCAAAGATGCTCAACGGGCATAAAGTCTGGGCTATAGGCCGGTAAGGGTTCGATGGCCACCTCCAACACCTCTGCTGCAGCCTGTACAAGCTGTGCTCGATGGTAAGGGGCACCGTCCCAGATCAGTTTGATAGGTTGCTCAGGAAACTCCGTCCTCAGCTTTTTGAGCATATCCACCGTCGTTAGTTGATTGGCGCTCTGATACGGAAAAATTCTGACCTGGGCCAGGTTGTAGAGATAGAGTCCATAGAAAGAGACCTTCTGTCTGCCAGGAGAACTCGAAGAAACCCAAAACCGCTCACCCCGAATGGACCAGCCATAGCCCTCATCGGTATCGAGATGGATATGCGCCTCATCGACATAGACCAACAAGGCCCGCTGGTGCAGCGCATCGTCTAGCAGTCCTTTCAACTTCTCTAGAAAGGCGGCG
>JAQCHG010000419.1 GCA_027619675.1 Cyanobacteriota bacterium | reverse complement strand
GTGCAGTTAGGCGCCGTCATCAACCATCTGCTCAGCGTTCAAATCTTGCACCAGCACTTTGTCGCCCAGGATGTCACTACCGCTGCCCAAACCCAGGCCGCTGCGGTTGGATGGTCTGCCCAGCAGTCCGTTGCCAGTGGCGTTTGAGGCTGCTGGTGGGTCATTTGACCCTAACATCGCCATTCCCGGAACGCTTCTGAATCGCAAACCACAGTAGTTAGAGGCGATAAGTAATGGCCATGAGCATGGCAAACGGCCCACTAGGCGACGGGATGGCAAGGCGTTCAGCCACCGCATCAACGCGCGCGGGGCGGGTTTCCCCGGCCTCCATCCCCGATCTCAAATCGCCCCCTCAACGGGGATTTGAGAAGGCCATAATCAGATCATCCAAGTAAGGCATCACCAACTGGGCTGAGGTCTCTGGCAGTTGGGCTTGAATGGCTTGCTTGAGGAACCCATAGGCTTGGGCCGCTGATTCCCCCTTGTGGAGGGCATGGGTGATGTTTTCCATCCACAGGGCAAAGTCTTCTTGAAAGTCTTGGGCCTCATCCGTCAGCACCGCCTTGGCAATGCAACTGAGGGCGTAGGCCATATCCCGCTGGCATTTTTGGCCATGGGTTTGTACGGTGGCGCGCTGGGTTTGGGCCAAACGACGTAGGGCTTGCAGCACTAGGGTATCGGCTTGATCCCGCAACAATTGGTAGGTCTGCGCCCGGATGGCAAAACTCGACCAGTAGGTTTCTAACGGATCGAGCTCGTTGTCAGAGAGGTAGCGGCCATCGGCCTCGCGGAGGGTGGTGGTGAACGTACGTTTCATACACGATTCCCAGTAACGGCAAACGTAACCCAGCAGTTAGGGACGTCACGGTCCTAGCGGGGGCTGTTCCCTAGAACGGATGCAAGGCGCTCCCGCATCCTCAGCCTTCCGGTGGGACTTAAGGACTTCAGCAGCCTTCCGGTGGGACCAAGAACTTCAGCCCTTGGTGTGTCAGTGTGAATGTGAGTGGGGGGCAAGGGAGCCGCTGACTGCCGCCAAAGCGTAAGCGCTAGGACCTTGGCCAGCGCCACGGTTGGGACCACGGCGCAGCATCGCTCCAGGCTGCCCAGTTTCAACACGGGGCGATAGGTTTCTCAACAAAATGCAAGGCTGCTTGAGGGGGAAGGGGGATGGCTGGGGTAGGTCAACCCAACTGCCGCTGCTGCAATGGCTGGGCAGGTTTCAGGTCCAGGGGGAAGGGGAGGGGGCGATCGCGTTTCCCCTGATCTCTACCCCATAGGTGATGTAGAGAGGTTGTATTAATCGTATTTTCACGTAAGGATATGCCTGAAAGAACGGCAACCGCGATATCCCCCACCTAGGGGCGTCGGTCGCTGTAGTTAGCGAAAACCCTCAAGAAATTAGCTCTAATCCCGGAAATATGGTCAGTTTTACCCCATTATCCCCAACGGGCGGGCTGCCACCCCTCCCGGCCCCTGTTTTGGCCCAGCTAGACATGGGACCCATGGCCCGGTTTACGGAGGAACTCAGCGGTCAGTTGGGGACCTTTTTACCCAGTTTGATCTGGGCGATCATTTTGCTCCTGGTGGGTTGGATCGTCGCCACCGTTGCCGCCTTTGGCATCAAAAACATCCTGAAGCGCACCACCCTGGACGATCGCCTCGCCAACTGGGTGCTGGGGCAATCGGGCGATCGCGATGTTCCCATCGAAGAGTGGATCGCCACCGCCATCTACTGGGTGGTGATGACCTTCACCCTAGTGGCCTTCCTCAACGCCCTCAACCTAGAGGTGGTTTCTCGCCCCCTCAATAACTTTCTAGAACAGATCTTCCAATACCTGCCCCGGATTGGGGGGGCAGCGGTGCTGTTGGGGGTCGCTTGGGCCACCGCCACTGTTGTCAAGATCCTGGTGACCCAAGGTCTGTCCCGATTTAACCTAGATGATCGGCTGGCCCAGCAAACCGGACAGACCGAGGGTGGCCCCTTTATGGTCAACGAGACCATCGGCAACGTCCTCTACTGGTTCATCTTTCTGCTGTTTGTGCCCCTGGTGCTGAGCGCCCTCAACCTGCCGGGGCTGCTGGCTCCGGTGGAGGCCCTGATTAATCAGTTCCTCCAGGCCATTCCCCGGATTCTGACCGCCGCCATCATTGTCGTGGCGGGCTGGTTTGTGGCCCGCATTGTGCGCGGTATCGTCACCAACTTGCTGAAAGCCACCCGTGTTGATCAAATCGGCACCAAGGTGGGGCTCTCCACCACCGATGACGGTGATAGCGTCTCCCTCTCGGGCCTAATCGGCAGCGTTGTGTATGTGCTGATTCTGATCCCTTCCGCCGTGGCGGCGTTGAATGAACTGGACATTCAGGCCATTTCTGAACCCGCCGTGGTGATGCTAGAGCGCATCCTGTCAGCGGTGCCCCAGGTGCTGATGGCGGGGCTGGTGCTGGTGGTGTTCTACGTCATCGGTCAATTTGTGGCGGATCTGCTCACCAATGTGCTGCGCAGCGTCGGCTTCGACAACATCCTCAGCATTTTGGGGTTGCCGGAACTGTCCACCGTGGCCACCGCCGAAGCCCAACCCACCCTGAATGCAGAGGGAGAACCGGAGGTGACCGTGCAGGATACGGCCAAGTCGCCCTCGGAGATTGCCGGACTGGTGGCTCTGGTGGGCATTGTGCTGTTTGGGGCGGTGACAGCCACCGAGATTCTGCAATTCGACACCCTGACCAATATCGTCCAGGCGATGTTGCGGGTATCGGCGCGGGTGTTTAGCGGTCTGCTGGTGTTTGCCGTGGGCCTCTACTTCGCCAACTTGGCCTTCCGCTTGATCCGTAGCATGGGCAGCAGCCAGGCCACCTTCTTGGCCCAATCGGCCCGCATTGCCATCATCGTGCTGGTGGGGGCCATGGGGCTCCAGCAGATGGGGGTAGCGACGGATATCGTCAATCTGGCCTTTGGTCTGCTGATGGGGGCGATCGCGGTGGCCTTGGCGATCGCCTTCGGCCTCGGCGGACGCGACATTGCTGCTGAGCAAGTGCGGGAATGGCTCAACGCCTTTAAGCAAAGCCAGTAAACGCCTCTGCTCCCAACCGGAAACCGCCGCTAAACCCGCCCTGGCCAGCCAGGGCGGGTTTGGTTTTTGAAGGCAGACCAACCCATCCTTTAGGATGAAGTTTTTATGGATAGCCAGGACCTCGCCCGCTATATCGAATCCAGAGATGGCATCAGCCAGCCGTGGCTATTGCTGCTGCTGCGCCTCAGAAAGCTCCAGGAAGACCGCCATACCCTAGATGAAGAGACCTACCTGGCTGAAGTGGCTGAACTTCACGAAACCCTGATGGGCTTAGGGGAATGGTGGGTTG
>JAQCHG010000418.1 GCA_027619675.1 Cyanobacteriota bacterium | reverse complement strand
TTCGGTCTCGAAAAATCAAAGCGCACGGCAGACAAGCTTCCTTTTGTGTTTCAGGATCAGCTAAATGAAGATGAACTCGCTCTGGGTTTGGCAACCTTGTTGGCTGACCTGTCTCTTGCTGATGTTAAAGCCCACAATGAAATGTTTCCTGGAGCCGATTTCTGGGGTTCTGTATTGTCTGCTTTAGAAGAACCCGATGCTAAAATGCTTATGCTTGACTTAACTGATCCTTCCACACACGACTATATTGAAGAACAGTGGGAAAGATTGTTGGATCTTGCCTGGGAAGATCTAGAAGGTCAATCTCAAAAAGATGTATAGATATAGTCTGACTACAGAAAAATTCTAATGATATTGAGTCTAAGCCTGACTTCTGAATCCAATAATCCAAATGAAGATAATTAACCTGCCATCCGTTTTAACTACAGAACTCAATCTTGTTGAAATTAATCAACAGTTGCGCGATCGCACCGCTCGCCTGGACTGGACCGGGGTCGTTTCCGCTCCGGCAGCAGTGTTAGATGTGCTGCTGGCGGGCCTGGACCTGTCCGACGACGCTGACGTGCTGGACATCAACAATCCCACCCTCTCCGACACCCTGATCGATCAGCTGGTGGCCTGTAGCGATCGCGTTTCCGGCAAAGCGACTAAAACCGCCAAAACCGCCCAGCAAAAACGGCGCAAAGGCGAGGATTCCGCCCCGGCTCCCGCCCTGTGGACGGCCCCAGAGGTTCCCCAGCCGGAACCCCCCATCGCCGCCGCTGAATCGCTGTCTCAGCAGACCGCCGCTGCCCCGCCTGACGAGTCCCAAGGTGCTTCTGCAATCCCGGCGGCGGTCCCCTCCACACGGGTATTCTCAGTGTCCTCTCCTGCTGCCCTGCGCCAACAGCTAGAGGAGCGCATTCTTAAGGACCTGCACGGTCCAGTCGGGGGTGAAACCGAAGAGGTGGACGAGGCCCACGTCACCGATCGCTACCTGGTGGGCATGTTGGCCCCCCGCATCCGCAACCCCGAGGCCGAGGCCGAGGCGAATACCGCCGCCAATGCCGAGACAGAGGCAACCCTAGAAGACCAGCCAGAACTGCAAGACGACCTGGCGATCGCCGACACCGACAACCCGGAAGAAGGCAGCCCCGACGCCAACATTCCTGCCACCGACAGCATGTTTCCCTGCTCCATGGGCATGACCTTCTGCGTCAGCGCCCAGGCTGAGGCGATCGCCGTGCAGGTGCAGTGGGGCTGCTACCAGCGGCAGCCTAGCGACATCCTCCAGACCGATAAGGGCAACCCTAAGGCGGTGTGGAAGCGCCAGCCCTATGCAGGCACCGTCACCCTCGCCCTAGACCCAAACCAAGCCATTGATGAGGTACCCCTGCCGGATCTGGCTCCTTCGGTTTACCTGCGGGGGCAAATGCGCCGCCTCCCCGATGGCGATTGGCTCATTAACCTGTTTTTGGTGAATGGCCAGCAGGAACCCAACCAAAACAAAGATTCCGCCTGGCTATTTCAGCCCAAACTCCAGGTCACCGCTGCCGAAGCCCAGACCCCCGACATCTTTATCCGCAAACCCCTCCACCAAGACGCCGCCGCCCTCGACCCCCACATCCATGCCGAGAACCAGGCCATGGCCATGCTCTATCGCCATCAGGTGGAGTTTGCCGTGGGCCACGGCGTTGCGGTCCATGCCGAAACCGCCACAGATAACCCCATCCGCGCGATCGCCCTTTCGACCCAGGCGGTACCCCGGTACGAAGTTGCGGCTACCAAGCCCCCCACCGTCCTCGAAATCCCGGCCCTAGCAGGTCTCGTGCTGGATATGAAACGTCTGGCGGAGGCCAGCGATGAGACCTTGCCCACTCTGCTGCATCCCCTCACCACCGCCTATGCCCAGTGGATCGATACCCAAGCCCAGAAGATCCAGGACCCCAGCCAAGGGTTAGGGCCGTATCGAGCCGAGGCCGAAACCGCGATCTCCAACTGCCGTCGCACCCTCACCCGCATTCAGGCAGGCATCGCCACCCTCACCCAAAACCCCCAAGCGGCCCAAGCCTTCCGCTTTATGAACCGGGCCATGTGGCAGCAGCGGCTCCACTCCGCCTATGCCGAATGCCAACGGCGGGGTCATATTGCCATCACCCTAGAGGAGTTGGATATTCCCGAAAAACGGAGTTGGTATCCCTTCCAGTTGGCCTTCATTCTGCTGAACCTGCCCAGCACCACCGACCTCGCCCACCCCGATCGCGCCCACCCCACCGATGCGATCGCCGACCTGCTGTGGTTTCCCACCGGCGGCGGCAAAACCGAAGCCTACTTGGGCCTCACCGCCTACACCATTGGTCTGCGTCGCCTCCAGGGCACGGTGGCGGGTCGGGATGGGATGCATGGCGTGGCGGTGTTGATGCGCTACACCCTGCGGTTGCTTACCCTTCAGCAGTTCCAGCGGGCCACCACCCTCATCTGCGCCTGCGAAACCATTCGCCGCACCGACGAGGCCACCTGGGGCAACGATCCCTTCCGCATCGGCCTGTGGGTCGGGGCTAACAACACCCCCAACACCACCGACGACAGCGATGAAGCCATCAAGCAATACCGAGACTCGCGGCTAAGGGGACGCGGCACCCCTCACCAACTCACCAACTGCCCCTGGTGTGGATCCAAACTCGAACCGGGTCGAGATATTAAGGTCGAAACCTACAAAAAGGGCCGGGGTCGCACCCTGGTGAAATGTAGCGATCCCCTGGGGCACTGCGCCTTTGCTAAGGGAGACGGTTTGCCCATCGTCGTGGTGGATGAGGAGATTTATCGCTGTCTGCCCACCCTGCTCATTGCCACCGTCGATAAATTTGCCCAGATGCCCTGGAAAGGGGAAGTGCAAATGCTGTTTGGGCAGGTGAATGGCTACTGCGATCGCCATGGTTTCCGCTCCCCCGATCTGGAAGACGCCGATCGCCATCCCAAAGTCGGTCAACACCCTGCCGCCAAGACCACGTCCCATCCCAAACTCAGACCCCCTGATCTGATCATTCAGGACGAGCTCCACCTGATTAGCGGCCCCCTCGGCACCCTAGTCGGGCTCTATGAGACCGCCGTCGATGAGCTGTGTACCTGGGAGGTTAACGGCCAATCCGTGCGCCCCAAAGTCATCGCCTCCACCGCCACCATTCGTCAAGCCCAGACGCAAGTCCACCACCTCTTCCTGCGTCAACTCAGCATCTTCCCCCCCCCTGGGCTCGATATCCAAGACAATTTCTTTTCCCGTCAACGCCCCACCACCGAAACCCCCGGTCGGCGCTATCTCGGCATCTGTGCCCCCGGTCGCCGCCTCAAAGCCACCATGATTCGGATCTATTTGGCCGTCCTC
>JAQCHG010000417.1 GCA_027619675.1 Cyanobacteriota bacterium | reverse complement strand
CCCAACCCCGCCCTGTTCCCGCCTACCCCTTCACCCTCACACCCCCTCCACCGCATGGGCCTTGAGGTCCGCCAAATTCACCGTTTCCAGGGCGGCGGCATGGGTGGCGGCCAAAACCACCGGGGGAGCCACCCCATCTTCGAGGGCTTCTTGCCAGCGGGCGGCGCAGAGGCACCAGCGATCGCCCGGCTTCAACCCCGGAAACTGAAAGGCGGGGACGGGGGTGCTGAGGTCATTGCCCTGGGCACGGGTGTAGGTCAAAAAGGATTCGGTCATTTCGGCGCAGACCACATGGCGACCAAAATCGCCCGCCCCGGTGTGGCAGCAGCCATCGCGATAAAACCCCGTCATGGGCGCGGTGGAACAAGGTTGTAGATCTTCTCCCAAGACATTTTTGGCCTCAGCCATGGTGGTGGTCTCCCCAGTGGTGTCACGTCTGTGACCATTGTGAAGGGCTGCGGAGCGATGGCCAATGGTGACCCAATTGAGTGATCACCGCCCGCCATAAAGGGGGAAACGATTTGGTATCATTGAGAATCTATGCGGCGGCATAGCCAAGTGGTAAGGCAGAGGTCTGCAAAACCTCCATCCCCCAGTTCGAATCTGGGTGCCGCCTTTTTTGATCTGAATATTTAGGGTGAAACCTGACCAGTCTGTGGGTCGAGGGACGCGACCCACGCTACGCCCGTTTGTGAGGCCATGACCAAGGACCTCCATTCCGTCACCCCAGGCCATTTTGGACAGCCGCAATGGCGACTATTCCACCCGAGGCAAAATCACGGCAATGGCCGTGCCCTGGTCCGGGGCGCTTTTGACCGTCAAATGTCCGCCGTGCAACTCTACACAGGTTTTGACCACCGCCAACCCCAGCCCCGTACCGGGAACCTGCCC
Organism: Cyanobacteriota bacterium; assembly: GCA_027619675.1. Classification (GTDB taxonomy): domain Bacteria; phylum Cyanobacteriota; class Cyanobacteriia; order Phormidesmidales; family Phormidesmidaceae; genus PCC-6406. The sequence continues at coordinate 2,479 of JAQCHG010000417.1, read as the reverse complement.
CACATTTTTACCCCGATAAAACGCATTAAAAACCTGCTCCCGTGCCTCGGCAGGGATGCCAATGCCGTGGTCCATCACCGTAAAGGTCAAGGTTTCAGCCGCTGGCGTCACCGCCAAGCGAATCTCACGCCCCTCTGGTGAATACTTCACCCCATTCGCCACCAGATTGAGCAAAATCGATTGCAGCAGGGTTTTGTCCACATAGGCCCGAAAATTTGCCGGCACTCCTGCCAAGGTGAGGGTTTGCCCCGGCTTCGGTTGAATTTGGTCCAACACCTGCTGACAAAAGGGCGCTAGCCCCACAATCTCCGGGCTAAACTCCAGTTTGCCCGCCTCCGCCCGTGCCAGGGTGAGAATGTCGCTGACCAGTTGCCCCATGCGTTTCGCTGCCTGTTGAATGCGGTCAATGGTGCTGGCCTGTTGGGGCAGCGTTAGGTGATCGCGGTTAGTTTCCAACGACTGGGCCGAGACGGTGATCACGCTCAAGGGGGTGCGTAGCTCGTGGGACGCCATGGAAAACAGACGCAATTTCAAATCGCTCAGTTCACGGGTCCGGCTCAACTCCGCTTGCCACCGGGCCAAGTAAATCAGGAGCGTTGCGGTCATCAACAGGCCAATCAGCAGGGTGGCGAGGGTGCCCCAAGGGGGGGAGCGGTGGGGCGATCGCACAAATACAATCTGCCATTCCCGCTGGCCCAAATTCAGCCGCTGGCGGCAATCCGCTCCATTGGCACAGAGAACTGCCAGGTCGAGTTCATCAGCGGTGTCCGGCTGGGGAATGACCTGCTGGGTTTGGGCGTCGTAAACCCCCAGCAGTTGCTCTGCCGGTCGCGCGGTTTGGTCGAGGATATAAAAATCAAGATCGGTATCCAGGTCGGCAAGGGCCTCTTCCACCACATCCGCCACCCGAAACACCCCCAGTACATAGCCCCGGAGATGCTGCCGCCGTAATTTCGGCGTCTGGGCCGGTTGGTCATAAATCGGCACAAATACCAAAAACCCATACTGGTTGCCTGCGGTTTCTTGCACCAGTTGAATGCGGCCCGTGGCGGCGATCGCCCCGGTGTCCCGCGATCGCTCCAAAGCAATCCGGCGGGTTTCGTCGGAGGCTAAATCAAATCCCAGGGCGACCTCGTTGGTGGGGCGCGGTTCGAGAAAGGTGACGGGTACGTAGCTGGGGCGTAGGGCGGCAGGGATGAGTTGGCCGGTGCGATCGCGTTCGGTAAGGGTGGTTTGGGTCTGGCGGGTGGTGGTTTGCAGCCATTGTTCGTAGGCGGCCCGTTCCCCATGGGGCACGAGCGGTGCCCACTCCAAGGCTTGAATGCCGGGGTAACTGCCCACGGCTCGCTGCACAAACCGCTTAAAGGCTTGCTCATCCACCTGGTTGCCGGTGGCATCGTACAGATCCCCAATGGAGAGCAGCAGATCGCTATAGCGGTTGGTGGTGCGCTGCAGGGCGGTGGTGAGGTTATTGGTTTGTTTTTGGAATTCGGTTTGTCGAGACAGTTGCTCCCAACGGCTGACCCAGGCGGTGGCGGCGAGGGTCATGCCCAGTCCCAGGGTCAGAATTAAACCGGCGGGCCAATAGGGCGATCGCAGCATATCAAAGGTGGCAGCAAACACGCGTGACTATAACATCGACATCTTGAGGCTGTCCGTACCAACATAGTGTTAGGGGGCAACGGGACATCACCGATAGCGCTACGCGTTACATTAATCTTCGTCTCTCCTTCGTGTTATCGAAAAGCCGGTCATTTCGATGACATAAACCGGAGCAGCATGCGTTGTTAGCGGGATCGATAACAGTGACATTATTGCATCACGTATCACAAGCATTCGCCCATTTCAACGTGTTGCCAGACCTTTTGGACGCGATAAATTCACAATCGTTCTACCGCTTTCAGCTTGTTGCTTGCGGAGGTCCGCAACAATGGCCTTCATGTCATAGTTAAGCTCCTTAGAGTAGTGCTCACAAATTTCATGGATGGCTTCTACGATTTTGCCCTGCCATATAGATTATTCTCCTGGCAACTCATAAGGGGATACAGATAAGGGGCAACTGAAAACAAAAATCAATGGATGGCGGTGATGGGACTATTGGCTTGTGCCTGAAGCTCGGCTTATCGGTCTTATATACGGCTCTTGATCGCCTCAGAATAAACCCAAATAATTTCCATGTTTTCATCTCGCCAATGATATTAAAAATATTGTAGATGGCCCTTTTACTGAAGGGCTTATACTAATCTAAGAATTATATTCTAGAGTTCATTTTTAGAGTATTTATACGTCGGCATACTTGTGACTGTCCCAATACGTCGGCAGTAATTGTCCTACGCCCCGTTCGGACTGAGATTGTCACATACCTTTCAGGCAGGCGTTGCCAACGCGTTCGCGAAGCGAGTTCCCTGCATTCAGCCTCCCCAGCGGGAAAAGCCAAATTTCACTGCCAGCATTCCTTGTGACTCCACCCAGGGAAAGT
>JAQCHG010000416.1 GCA_027619675.1 Cyanobacteriota bacterium | reverse complement strand
AGTTGGCGCTGCTCTGCTGCTGTCGCTAGCAGGATCAGAACAGTTGGGCCGAGGGAGGTCATGGCAGCGGTGCCTTCAGCGCTAGAACGGCGGGGGAGAACAGCAATCGACTTTCAGGAACACCAGGGATTACGCAGCCAACATCGATACCTGCGGCAAGTACCCTTTAGATCCTCGCCAAGATCGATTGTCCTGATTAGGGATATCTGCTCAATGCTAGCCGTGAACCCCTTATCGATAAATCAGTGGAGCCAGGGGCGGAGGATGTGTGGGAGAGATTAAGTCTGAATAGGAAGCCCTAATTTATAGGAAGCCCTAATTCAGTGGGAAGTCCCAGCCATGAACATCACATCCACCCCTTGGACCCCAAAGTCCCACCGTTGGGCGGTGGAACTCTAGCCGAGATGAACACACACTCCTCTAAGGTGCAAGAGGACTGTGACATCTTTGTGACGGGGGCTATACCGGGTCCACGTGGGTGCAATTGCCCCCAGCGGTTTTGGCCTGGTACAAGGCCCGATCCGCCGCCGTCACCAACTGCTGGGGCTCCAGGGCTGGGTTGGGGATCATGCAGGCCACTCCCAGGCTGATGTGGACCTGTTCGCAGAGGTGGCAGACGGCGTCCTCTAGGCAAAGACTACGGATTGCTTGCTGCACGCGATCGGCCACGGTTAAGGCCCCTTCGCAGGGGGTGGCGGGGAGCAAAATGGCAAATTCTTCGCCCCCATACCGGGCCACCAAATCCGCCGGACGGTTGAGGATTTGGCGCATACCCTGGGCGACGGCCTGGAGGCAGCGATCGCCCATTAGATGCCCACAAATGTCGTTGTAGCGCTTGAACTGGTCAATATCCCCCAGGATCAGGGCCAGGGGTTGTTGTTCCCGCTGCAACCGTGCCCACTCCGACTTGAGATAGCTATCAAAACAGTATCGATTGGCAATTTGGGTCAACCCGTCCGTCATGGCGAGGCGGTAGAGTTCCTGCTTTGCCACCTCTAGATCCGTGATCTGCGCCTTGGTCTGGGTGACATCCCGCAGGCGGGTTACCAAACGGCTATGGTACTGGGTGACCAAAACCTCCACCCAATGGTCCGCTTCGGTGTGGTGACAGTACACCTCCCGTTGCAGCGGGGCGGTGGCCTCTAGGGCCGCCTGCAACACATCAAACAGATCCGAGTCGGCCTCCAACTGGAGGGGGGCTTCCCGGTTCTGTGGTGGGTGGGTTCCTTGCTGCTGAGAAAACCAGGGCCAAAAGTCATCCCAAAAGGCTTGGTTCACCACCTGGCTCTGGAAATCCGTGATCCGGCCCGTCTGATCTCGCTTGGGCTTGAAGGCCGCAATCCCATCGGATAAACCATCCAGCACCTCCATCAGCAGGGTCCGGGCCTGCTCTAAATCATGGCTGCGATGGCGATATTGATTGGCCAGGACTTGGAGTTGCTGGTGGCGACGCTTGGCTTGCAGTTGGTAGCGAATGCGGGCCAGCACCTCCTCCACATTAAAGGGTTTGGCAATGTAGTCATTGCCCCCCAAGGCAAAGGCTTTGACCTTGTCGTTGCCCTCGTCGAGGGCACTGAGAAAAATGATCGGCACCTCGGAAGTCTGGAGGTTTTGCCGCAGGTGTTGACAGACCTCATACCCGTCCATGTTGGGCATGAGGATGTCCAGCAACACCAGATCCGGCGGGGCATTTTCAGAGCTGACCAGGGCTAGGTTGCCACTTTTGGCACATCGTACCGTATACCCTTCTTCCTGCAACGCGTTGAGCAGAAGCCGCAGATTGTCCGGCGCATCATCTACCACCAAAATGCTGGCAGTGGCGGATCTCTCCTGAGCGGGGGCGATCGTTGAACGCATTGGCTAACAGAACATACAGAATGCAATGGAGGATAGGGCACCGCCGGGATAACCAGCCAGGGGCCGTGGCCACTCCCCTGGGTAAAATGCCCCGATGGTTATAGGACCTATGCAAAATACGCCCGAATTCTCGGCATTTCCTTGGGGCCAGGGGCTTAAGCCCCTGGTTTCCTGGTGGAGTGGCGTCAGTTTTGGTTTAGCCAGACATGTCTTAACGATAGGGCCATGACCGTCAGTGCTATTAAAGTAGCAGATAGGCCTCCATAGACCGCAGGCCGGGATAGGCATCACCCGATATCACACAGGGCCTACCGCTGGGGGGTTCCTGACGAGGGGGGCAAATCGGGGTAGTCTGAGTCATGCGTTCGTTGAGGTCTGGGGGCGCGATCGCCTATCTCAGCCATGAAGATTCTGCTGGTTGAAGACGACGACATTTTTAGCAGTCGCCTGGCCACCACCCTAGCCGACCACAATTACACCGTTGAGGTGGTCACCGATGGGGAGGCGGGGTGGGACTATGCCCAGGCCACCGACTACGACATCATCGTTTTGGACTGGGATCTGCCCCGCCTGGATGGTCGCTCCCTGTGTCAACGACTCCGTCAAGCCAACTATGCTGGGGCAATTTTGCTGCTTACCAGCAAAGGCGACGAAACGTCGAAGGTGGCGGGGCTGGATGCAGGGGCCGATGACTATGTAGTGAAACCCTGCCCCCCAGCGGAACTGGTGGCGCGGCTGCGGGCCTTGCTGCGGCGTCCCCGAGAGATGACCGACCCCATTCTCCATTGGGGAACCTTGCAGTTGGATCCCAACACCTGCCAGGTCACCTTTGCCCACCAATCCCTCAACTTATCACCTAAGGAATATGGTCTGCTGGAGCTGTTTCTGCGCCATCCCCAGCGTATTTTTAGCAGCACCGCCCTGATTGAGCGCCTCTGGACCTTTGAGGAAACCCCCGGCGATGAAACCGTGCGCACCCACATCAAGCGTCTGCGACGCAGAGAATATGCCGCGACAAAATCTGCTGTGATTGAAAACATTTACGGCATGGGGTATCGGCTCAAGCCGCCCCCCGACGCTGACCCGGCGGAGGCCGTTGCTGGCTCCGAGGGGGGGGGGGATGCCCCCTCTGAATCGCCGCTGCCCCCTGAGACCGCCGCCCGTGCCGCTGCCCTCGCTGCCCTCGGGAAATTTCGAGGGATTTTGGTGGAGCGGTTGACCCACTTGGAGGACGCCGCGATCTCCCTGCAAACGGGCTCCCCCCTGCCGGAAACCCTGCGGCAGATGGCTCAGCAGTCGGCCCACAAACTGGCGGGATCCCTGGGCATGTTTGGTCTGATGACGGAATCGGACCAGTGCAAGGCCCTGGAGGCACAGTTGGCTGCCCCGTTGGGGGAACCCCAGGCCATCATCACCACCATTCGCCAGGTCCAGCGGGACTTGAGGGCGATTGTGCCGTTGTCCCCCCCCGACCCAGCAGAGGTAGAGGCCCCGGCCCCGGCGGTGGCGACAGCA
>JAQCHG010000415.1 GCA_027619675.1 Cyanobacteriota bacterium | reverse complement strand
CTCCTGCCCGCCCCCGCCCCCGGCAACCGTTCGCAAATTTACCCCCCATGGGACTTACCCCCGCCCCCATGCACCGAGGAATGACCCTGCGCAAGGGGGCTGAGCCATGTTGATTTGGTTACTGTTGCTGGGCGTCTTTACCTATTTCGTCGTGCAGCGGAGCGTGGCGGGCATTACCCGCACCCCCACGTGGCTGCTGTGGTGCGTCATGATGACCCCCGCCTTTGCCCTGGTGATTTGGAGCTTGGTGCAGGGTTTAGAGGAGCCCTTTCCCCCAGGGCTGTTGGTGGCGTTGTTTATCCTCTGTCCCCTGGGGTACTGGCTGTTGATCCAATGGGGGCGATCGCCCAGTGACAAAACCGCCCCTGCCGCCGCTGCCACCCCGGAACCCGCCCCAGAGAAGCCGGTGCTCCGCCCCATCGACAAGGCGGAGGAAGCTACCCTACAACACTGCTTTCCCTGGTCGATTTATTACCTACAGAACATTGAATATCGTCCCCAGGCCCTGATCTGTCGGGGCCAGCTACGGTCTTCCCCCACGGTGGCCTACAACACCATTCGCGAGAATGTGGAGGCCAATTTTGGCGATCGCTTTTTGGTGCTCTTCCAGGAAGGGCTCAACGGCAAACCCTTCTTTGCTCTAGTCCCAAACCCTCAGACCCAGAAGCAAAAACCCTCCCCCCTGAGCACCCCTCAAAAGGACACACGCCCCCTGGTGGCGATCGCCTTAGTCCTGACTACCCTGTTCACCACCACGGGGGTGGGGGCCTACATCGCCGGGGTCAGTGAAGAGGCCCTTCAAGCCGACCCCACCCTGTTTTTCCAAGGGATCCCCTACGGCCTCTCCCTCATGGTGATTTTGGGGGTGCATGAGTTGGGCCACTATCTCATGGCCCGCCGCTATCGCATCCGTGCCACCCTGCCCTATTTCATTCCCATTCCCTTTTTCTTGGGCACCTTTGGGGCGTTTATCCAACTGCGATCGCCCGTTCCCAATCGCCGCGCCCTGTTCGATGTGGGCATCGCTGGTCCCCTGTCAGGGTTAGTGATGACCTTACCCTTCCTGCTGTGGGGCCTGTTCCATTCAGAGGTCGTCCCCATCCCCGAAGATGCCAGTCTGCTAAACTTCGATGCCCTGGATCCCCAGGCATCCATTGCCCTGCTGTTCCTCAGCAAGCTGGCCCTGGGTAGCCGCCTAACCCTAGATAGCGCCGTGGATCTGCATCCTATGGCGGTGGCAGGGTGTTTGGGCTTGGTGGTGACCGCCCTCAACCTGATGCCCGTGGGTCAACTGGATGGGGGCCACATCGTCCATGCCATGTACGGCCAGCGGATGGGGGCCATTATTGGGCAAGTGGCCCGATTTTTGGTGCTAGGGTTAGTTCTGGTTCATCCAGAACTATTGATTTGGGCGATTCTGCTGTTCTTTATTCCCGCAGTGGATGAACCTGCCCTCAACGATGTCAGTGAGTTGGATAATCGCCGCGATTTGTGGGGCCTCTTTGCCCTGGTGGTGCTGGTGTTGATTATTTTGCCAGCCCCAGATGTGCTGATGACCCTACTTTCCTAACCCTAAGGGGAAAGGCCGATGGTGAAGTTGGGTAGGGTAATGGGAATACCGGGACAACTTCCGTGCAGGTCTGGAGGGACAAGCTATGAGCCAAGATGTGTCTCGCTGGTTAGCGGAAATCCGCACATTACAACAGCAGTTAGCCGCTGCCCGCCAAGAACGGGACCAAGCCTACGCCAGTGCCTCTAATTGGCGACAGCTCTATGACGCTGAGGCCCAACAACGGCGCACCGATGTGGCCCATTTGGACCTGACGGTTAAAACCCTGCGGGCGGAGGTTGCGGCCTTGCGGGGACAACTGCAAGCGCCACCGCCCACCCCGGAGGATTTGCTGGGGGAGGACGACGGCACGACAGGGGATGCAACCGCCGATCTCAATTCGGTGGTTGGCTTGCAACAACAGCTAACGGCGGCGTTGCGCCAATGCGATCGCCTGCAACAGCAACTAGAGGCTGAGCGGGCCAACCATGAACAAACCCGCCAAACCCTCACCACCGCCCTAGGGGAAACCATTGATGCGTTTAAGCAAGCTCCCAGCCCAGAGAGTGCGTCCTTAGTGCCTCAACGACAGGAAGACTAGAAACCTAAGGGACGGGGCTACCAGTCCTTAAAGTTGTAGCTTGGGTGAAGCGTTAGCGTAACCCTCAAAAACCTTGTGGCTGTTGGTTTACTGCCTCTGGCAAGGCGGTGCCAACCCTCCATTCCACCCGACCTACCCAGACTCACAAATTGAACGCTGACAAATCACTAAGATCTGTCAGCGTTCAATTTGTAGCTAGGATGCTTCAGGGAGCCTGGTCTGATAGACGGCTGGTTCACAATTGCAGAATTGACAAGCCATTAATACTTGGCGAGATCAATGCCAGCTTCCCTCGCCATGGCGCTAATGCCTTTCTTCTCTAGGGTTTTGATGGCTTTGGTGGAAAGACGCAGCTTGACGAAGCGCTTCCCTTCAGGCCACCATACCCGCTTGGTTTGCAGATTGGCTTCTTGCAGCCGCTTGGTACGACGGTGGGAGTGGGAAACGGCGAAGGCATTGTTGGCCTGCTTACCCGTTAAGTCACAATGGCGAGCCATGGTTATCTCCGGAGGGTGAATTTATCAACACAAACCCTTACTGTACGCCAAGTTTGCCCTCTACGGCTAGCCTTCTTGCCGCTTCGCCTTGGCTGCGTCGCCAGGGAGGGACAAGGCCGCTGCATGGATGTTGCCAAACCGGGTATGGTGGGCGGTTGGCAACCATGGGGGGTGAAGGATGGGCCTAGTTATTGCCGGGGAACGCAGTGGGGTGGGGAAAACCACCGTTACCCTGGCCCTGTTGGCGGCGTTGCGCCAGCGGGGGATCCCGGTGCAAGCCTTCAAGGTGGGACCAGACTATATCGACCCCATGTTTCACCACGCCTTAACGGGTCGCTCCGCCTACAATCTGGATCCGGTGCTGACGTCTGAAACCTATGTGCAGCGCTGTTATCAGACCCATAGCAGGAACGCTGAGGCAACGGTGGTGGAAGGGGTGATGGGCCTGTTTGACGGGGCAGGCGGCAGTGACTGGGCCAGCACCGCCCACATTGCCCGCTTGCTCAGGTTGCCAGTGGTGCTGGTGGTGGACTGTGGCCGCCTGTCGCGATCGCTGGCGGCTATTCTCCATGGCTACCGCACCTTTGACCCCCAGGTAGACATGGCGGGGGTGGTGCTCAACCGGGTGGGCAGCGATCGCCATCGAGCCATGTTGCAAGCGGCGATCGCACCCTTGAATTTACCGATTTTGGGCATTTTCCCCCGAGATCGCGGGTTAACCCTGCCTGATC
>JAQCHG010000414.1 GCA_027619675.1 Cyanobacteriota bacterium | reverse complement strand
GAGGGGCTAGGGAACGGTAGGACCCCGGTGGTGTAGCTGGCTTTCTCCCTTTGGGAGACGCAAGGCGAACGACTCCGCTCAGCCAGCAGTCAATGGGCTCGATTCTCCGTAACCTTCCAAGTCGTGTCACCCAGAAAACTCGGTAGGGGCGCAGGGGTCTGCGCCCTGAGGCTGTACCGGATGACACGATACCTGGGCCGCAAATCAGGGGAACAGGGTACGGATTGCAGGGCACCCACCCATCGCCCGCAGGGAACGGCCTCGCGAGGGCATCCCTACCGAAACGGGCACGTTGCTGTAGCCGAACTGGGGCTAAATCAAGCAGGCCAGATTGCGGGTTTGCTGGCTGAAGAGAATGTTTTCTCGATAGTCCACCGGACAGTCGATCACCGTGGGCACCGTCTGGTCCAATGCCTCCTTCAGGGTGGGCACCAGGTCCTCCGCCGTCTCCACCCGATAGCCCTTCAGCCCCATACTTTCTGCCAGTTTGACGAAATCGGGGTTGGTGAAGTGGACAAAGGCGGATTCTCCGTAGTAGTTCTGCTGCTTCCACTCGATCAGGCCGTAGCCGCCGTCGTTGAAGATCAGGGTGACGAAGGCGGTACCCAGGCGGCGGGCGGTTTCCAGTTCCTGGCAGTTCATCATGAAGCCACCGTCCCCGGTGACCGCCACCACCCGCTGGCTAGGGCTGACCAGTTTGGCGGCGATCGCCCCCGGAATGGCGATGCCCATGGCGGCAAAGCCGTTGGAAATCAGACAGGTGTTGGGGCGATCGCAGTGGTAGTTGCGGGCAATCCACATCTTGTGGGCACCCACATCGGAGAGAACGATATCTTCTGGCCCCATCACCTGGCGTAGGTCGTAGATGATCTTCTGGGGCTTCACCGGGAAGCCATCGTCATCGGCATAGCGCTGGTAGTCGGCACGGATTTCCTCCCGCAGTTTCAGGTTGATGGGCTCGGGTCGCCCCTGGCGATCCACCCGCTTCAGAATCTCCGCCAGGGAATCGGCAATGTCCCCCACCACCTCCACACGGGGGATGTAGCTGCTGTCGATTTCCGCCGGGGTGGCGTTGATGTGCAGGATGGGGATGTCGCCGTCGGGGTTCCATTTCTTGGGGGAAAACTCCACCAAGTCGTAGCCCACGGCAATCAGCAAGTCCGCCCGCTCCAGCCCGCAGGAAATAAAGTCCCGCTGTTGCAGGCCAAAGGTCCACAGGGCCAGGGGATGGGTGTAGGGCAGCACCCCCTTGCCCATGAAGGTGTTGGCCACGGGCAGGTTGAGATGGGTAGCAAACTGAGTCAGGGCGTCACTGGCGCGGGCGCGGATGGCTCCATTGCCCACCAGGATCATGGGGTTGGTGGCCTGGGAAATGGCGATCGCCGCCTGCTGAATGCTCTGGATGGAGGCATAGGACTTCTCCTGGCCATCCCGCCGCAGGGGCTTGCCCTCCACCGCCATGGCGGCGATGTTTTCCGGCAGATCGATGTGGACCGCGCCGGGTTTTTCCGTCTGGGCCAGTTTGAAGGCTTTGCGGACAATTTCGGGGGTGATGCTGGGGCGCACAATCTGGGCGTTCCACTTGGTCACCGGGGCAAACATGGCCACCAGGTCCAAATATTGATGGGATTCAATGTGCATGCGATCGGTGCCCACCTGCCCGGTGATGGCCACCAGGGGAGCCCGGTCTAACTGGGCATCCGCCACCCCGGTGATCAGGTTGGTGGCCCCCGGCCCCAGGGTAGACAGGCACACCCCCGCCTTCCCCGTGAGCCGTCCGTATACGTCCGCCATAAAGGCGGCCCCCTGTTCGTGGCGGGTGGTGATGAATTGGATGGAGGATTTTTTCAACGCCTGGAGCACCTGGAGGTTTTCTTCCCCCGGTACGCCAAAGATGTACTCCACCCCTTCGTTTTCTAGGCAGCGGACCAGTAATTCAGCGGTATCCATAGCAGTCACCTGTAGCGGGGGTGGATTGGGACCCAGTGGCCGTCCCTAACCCACCCAAATGGTTTTGGCATTGACGAAGGCGAGCAGGCCGGGGCGGCCCAACTCCCGCCCGTAGCCCGATCGCTTGATGCCCCCAAAGGGCAGCCGGGGGTCAGATTTCACTAGGCCATTGATGAACACGGCCCCGGCCTCCAGTTCGTTGATGCAGCGATCGCGCTCCTGGGGATCCGTTGTCCAGGCGCTGGCCCCCAGCCCCAGGGGGGGGCGGTTGGCCAGGGCCAGAGCGCTGTCCAAATCCGGCACCCGGAAGGTGAGGGCGACGGGGCCAAAGAATTCCTCTATCTCCGCCGGGGTACCGGGGGGGATGTCCGCCAAAATCGTCGGCGGGTAAAAGTTCCCTGCCCTCAACCCCTCGGGAAGCTGGCTCTGCAAAGCCGCTACATCGCCCCCCACCAAAGCCTTGGCCCCTTGGGCCACACAGGCTTGTACCTGCTGGGCCAGTTCGTCGCGGATGGCGGGGGTGGCTAGGGGACCCACATCGGTAGCGGGGTCGGTGGGGTCGCCGACGGTGAGGGCCTGGAATTTCTCCACCATGATCGCCAGGAAGCGATCGGCGATCGCCTCCTGCAAAATGAACCGCTTGGCGGCAATACAGGACTGACCATTGTTCAACAGCCGCGCCGTCACCGCCGTCGCCGCCGCCCGCCCCACATCGGCACTGGCCATGACGATGAAGGGATCGGTCCCCCCCAACTCCAGCACCGTGGGCTTAATCACCTTGCCCGCCGCCGCCGCCAGGGCCGCCCCAGCGGGTTCGCTCCCGGTCAGGGTGGCGGCTTGGACCCGATCGTCCTGGACGATGGCCGCGACCGCCGCCGCCCCCACCCGCAGGTTTTGAAACACCCCAGGGGGGAACCCCGCCTGGGTGAACACCTGCTCAATGGCGGCGGCGCAGCGGGGCACATTGGAGGCATGTTTTAGCAACGCCCCATTGCCCGCCATCAGGGTGGGGGCGGCAAAGCGCACCACCTGCCAAAAGGGGAAGTTCCAGGGCATCACCGCCAGCACCACCCCGAGGGGTTGATAGCGCACGAAGCTCTGGCTAGCGTCGGTGGCGGTGTATTCGTCCTGGAGCCATTCTGCCGCTTGCTCTGCGTAGAAGCGGCAGACCCAGGCGCATTTCTCCACCTCGGCGATCGCGCTTTTCAGGGGCTTGCCCCTTTCCAGGGTCATCAGCTCCCCATAGGTTTGCTTGTTGGCATCCAGAATTGAGGCGGCGGCCTGGAGCCAGCCCGATCGCTGCTCAAAGGACGTGGTGCGGTACTGCCGGAAGGCGGTTTGAGCCTGGGTGAGGCGCTGGTCAAGGGCCTCCGGCGTCAGGGCCTCGTAGGTCTGGATCACAGCCCCGGTGGCGGGGTTGATGGTGGCGATCGC
>JAQCHG010000413.1 GCA_027619675.1 Cyanobacteriota bacterium | reverse complement strand
GGTCTGTCTACTTGAATAGGCTGGTGACAAGCCTTGCCCTTTAGCCATAAGATTTGAGTCAATTGATCTTCTTCAGAAAAGTTGAGCAAGACAATGCCAGCAATCACAAAAACAACAATCAAAACGAAAGGTATTTTTAAATTTCCAAGCATGATTTCCTGACTCAGATTCTGGGTGGCTCAAGGTAAATCCCTGAAATCTCGTTACTGTGAGGGTGGCTTAGTGCCGTATAAGCCCGTCTAAAAACGCGCCCAAGCCGTCCTACCACCGCAGATGCAGGTGACGAGGGCGGGTGTACAGTCTCCCCGCTGCCAGCCCTTAAGCCTGATCCGCTGGCGAAATATTTTGCATACTTGCGAATACGCTATACGCTCCCTAAATTCCCGAAATTTGGGGAACTTCCGGTCTTTGCCCCTCCAATTTTGGAGGTTGGGAGACCTAGAAAGCGTCTATGAACCAACCAATGTCTCAATCTATGGCTTGCGCCAGCGGTATCAACCCTGGGGGGCGGTCATTTGGTCTGGGCGCACGTAGTGATCAAATTCCGCTCCGGTGAGGAAGCCCAGGGCCACACAGGCTTCCCGCAGGGTGGTGTTGTCGCTGTAGGCTTTCTTGGCCACCTGGGCGGCGAGATCGTAGCCAATGGCCGGGTTCAGGGCCGTGACCAGCATCAGCGAATTTTCTAAAAAGTGTTGAATCTGGGGACGATTGGCCTCTAGCCCCACCACCAAAAACTCTGTGAAACAGCGGCAGGCATCGCTCAAGAGGCGAATGGAATGGAGCAAATTGTGAATCATCACGGGTTTGAACACATTCAGCTCAAAATTGCCCTGGCTACCCGCGATCGCGATCGCCGTATCGTTGCCCATCACCTGCACACAGACCATGGTCATCGCCTCACACTGGGTCGGGTTCACCTTCCCCGGCATGATGGAAGACCCCGGCTCATTGGCGGGTAGCTGCAACTCCCCCAGCCCACAGCGGGGACCCGACCCCAGCCACCGCAAATCATTGGCGATTTTCATCAGGGCCACCGCCAGGGTTTTGAGCGCTCCACTGGCGGCCACAATGCCATCATGGGCCGCCAGCAGGGCAAATTTGTTGGGGGCCGCCCGAAACGGCAGTTGGGTGTAGGTGGCAATGGCCGTCGCCACGCGATCGGCAAACTCCGGGTGGGTATTCAGCCCCGTCCCCACCGCCGTGCCGCCAATGGCCAACTCATACAGCTCCGGCAGGGCCGCCTCAATTCGCTGCATGGCGTAATCCAGTTGGGCCACATAGCCCGAAAATTCTTGCCCTAGGGTCAAGGGCACCGCATCCATCAAATGGGTGCGGCCAATTTTGACGATCGCCTCAAATGCCGCCGCCTTCGCCGCCAGGGCCGCCCGCAGGGCGCTGACCGTGGGCAACAACGCCTGGTGCAACTGCTCCACCGCCGCAATGTGCATCGCCGTCGGAAACGTATCGTTAGACGATTGCCCCCGGTTCACATGGTCATTGGGGTGGATCGGGGTTTTGCTGCCCAGGGTACCCCCTAGGATTTCGATCGCCCGATTGGCAATCACCTCATTGGCGTTCATGTTGGTCTGGGTACCGCTGCCCGTCTGCCACACCCGCAGGGGAAAGTGGTCGTCCAATTGCCCCGCAATCACCTCATCCGCCGCCGCCACCATCGCCGCCATCGGTTGGGAATCCAGGAGCCCCAAATCGCCATTCACCACCGCCGCCGATCGCTTCAAAATGCCAAAGGCCCGGATCAGCGCTCGGGGCATAACATCAGCGCCAATGGCAAAGTGATGGAGCGATCGCTGGGTTTGCGCCCCCCAATAGCGATCGCTGGGCACCGCGATCGGTCCCATACTGTCGGTTTCAGTCCGTGTGGTCATGGCATCCCCCAACGGTGTAACGCTCAGGTGATCTTGGGTCGCTTTGCACGGTACCACACCCTTGAGGCGGCCCATCGAGTCCCCCAGCCACGGGGTCAAGCCCGAGGGCTGGGGGGCTCGATGGGGATAAGGACCTCAGCAGGGCCTCAGTAAGGGGGCGGCTTCGGCCCGCCCAGAACTCCCGCCTGTGGGGGTTAGCGTCGCCCCACCGCAGCGCGCCAGCGGTACACCAACTTCGGTAGCCGTTGCATAAACAACCTCAGCCAGCCAGGGATCTGGGCCGGATAGCGCCAGCATAAAGCCGCCAACGCCAGGGGGTTGAACCACAAGCCCGACTGGCCCGTTAAAAACGCCAGCATGGTTGGTCCCGACAACGATTGGGCCAGGGCAGGATGCAGATCTAGGGTTTGGGGTAACTGGGTCGGGTTAAAGGTGGCGTCGTAGCGGGGGTTGACCCAATTTCCTTCCTGCCCTCGGTAGGTTTCTGATTCTTGATGGCCAAAACCAATGTTCTTCACCAAAGAACTTTTAGGAATTAGGTGAACTTTGCCCTGGTGGAGGGCGCAGAGGGTCATCGTAATGACCCAGTCTGTTTTGTGGTTGGCCTCTAACCAAAACTGATTCACCATGGTCAGCTTGGTTTCCACCGTTAAAGGTAGGTTATAGAACTTCCCAAAGGGATTGTGTTGTGGGGGGTTATGGGCCAAATCGATGGAGTTCCAGCGATCGGCCCAAATACCAAATCCCCAAGAAAAGACCCGGTGGGAGGTGAAAAAATCAGCCTCAACCAAATCGGCAGAGAGGGCTAGATTGGCATAGCCACTAATGGAAAAAATCTGTGGACAGTCTTTATAAGCTGCTAGTAGGCGACAGGTGCGATCGTAGAAATAGGGGTTGAGTAAATTGTCATCCTCCACGTACACCAGCGCTGGGTACTTAGCCAATATCTCGGTGAAGGCAGCAATTACATTGCGATCGCACCCCATATTTTCCGCTCTGTGCACGATGCGAACCGGGCGATCGGGGCGATCCAGGGCTTGGAGCAAATCAACACAGGCTTGGATGGGGGCTTCATCCTTAGGGGTGCGTGGACCATCAATAAAGGCCCAAATCTCCTGGGGCTGAAGCGTTTGGGCCTCTAGTGACGCGAGAACAGGGGCCAATAAATCTGGCCGAGTAAAAGCTGTGATGATTACAGGGGGCAGGGGTGATGGCAGTGGCACATCATTGAGGGTCCCTGGTCGTGGGGAATGGGGCAGGGTTGAAGAGGTCATGGTCACGTCTGAATCGGGACTCGCTTCCTTAAGCTTGCCCACGGGCGTTCCACGACACTAGGGGCGGTCACCAATTAGCGCCAGAATGCTTGTTGTGCAACGGTTACAGCCCCTAGCCCCATCAGAGGCGGACACGGTAAGGCTGACCCAGCCAGCCTTACCGTGTCGTGGATGACGCGCCCTAGCCATCAATCCTCTAGATAGCCCAGTTCCTGGAGGCGGCGCTGCA